>DATMNJ010000290.1:0-10029 GCA_035569175.1 Thermoanaerobaculia bacterium
GGCGTCCTCGACCCGCCCGGCGACATGTTCGGCAAGGTGATGTCGATTCCGGACGCGCTGCTCTGGAACTGGTACGAGCTCTTGACCGACGAGCCCCTGACCGAGATCGCGGCGCGCAGGCAGCGCATCGAGGCCGGCGCCGAGAACCCGCGCGACTCCAAGGCGGGCCTGGGGCGGTTGATCGTCGCCCAGTTCCATGGCGCGGACGCCGCGTCCCGCGCGGAGGAGGACTTCCGCCGCGCGTTCTCCCGCGGCGAGGTGCCGGACGACGTCGGGACGCGGTCCCTGCCCGCCGCCGACGGCGGCCCCGCGGCAAAGACGCTCGTGGCGCTCGGCCTCGCGGCCTCGATGCGCGAGGCGCGCCGCAAGATCGCCGAGGGGGCGCTCAAGCTCTACGCGGAGGGCGCGACCGAGCCGAGAGAGGTTCGCGATCCCGACGAAGGGCTCGCGGCGGCCGGCGACGCGGTGCTGCGCCTGGGCCGCAAGTTCATCCGCGTGTCCTGGACGAAATAGGCACGGGGCCGGCGGCGCCCGGGTCCGCCTTGACGACGCCCCCGGTCTTTTCCCGCGGCCGGCAGCGCCGGCAAATCCCGCGCATCTGGTGGTTGTGCGACAGCAGCAGGAAACCGTGGCGCGCGGCGACCTCGTCCTGCAGCGATTCGATGCGGGGCTCGAAGAACTCGATGACCTTGCCGCACTGGTCGCAGATCAGGTGATCGTGGTGGTCTCCGGCGTGGAGCCGCTCGTAGCGGTACCCCGCCTCGCCGATGCGGAGCTTGCCCACGACCCCGGCCTCGACGAGCAGCTCGAGCGTGCGGTAGATCGTGGCCCGGGAGATCTTCTTGTGCTTGGCGCGCAGCCGCACCAGCAGCTCGTCGGCCTCGACGTGCTCGTGCTTGCTGAAAACCTCGTCGAACAGGGCCTGCCTCTCCGACGTGAGCTTCAGACCCCGTCGTTCCAGGTACTTGCGGAAGATCTGCAGCTCGCGGCGGTTCATGGGATTGCGACTCTGTCTCAATTGAGATACTCTTCCCGATCCCGGCGGATGTCAAGCGCCGGCAAGGAGAGGGCACTCCGATGTGGCAGGGGTTCACGATCGCGCTCCGGGAGGGGATCGAGGCGTTTCTCATCGTCGCCCTGACCCTCGCCTACCTCAGGCGGACGGGCCGGCCGGCGCTGGCCCGCGCCGTCTACGCCGCCATCGGGGTCTCCGTGGTGACGTGCACGGCCGCGGGGTACCTCTTCTCGAAGGCGGCCAACCAGTCGCTCTGGGAGGGCATCCTCGCACTCGTCGCGGCCGCGCTCGTCGGGAGCCTGCTGCTCTACATGAAGCGCGTGTCGAGGAACCTGAAGACGGACATTGAATCGCGCATCGAATCGAGCGCCGCCTCGGCCAGCCCAACGCGCGCCTTCTGGGGCGTCTTCGGGTTCGCGCTGCTCATGATCACCCGCGAGGGCATGGAAACGGCGCTGCTGATCGCGACCGCGCTTTTCCAGCTCAAATCCACCTCCGTCGTCGCGGGGCTCGCGCTGGGGCTGCTCGGCGCCATCGCGATCGGGTTTCTGTGGAGCCGCCTCGGCAAGGGCGTGGACCTGAGGACGATCCTCAACGTATCGGCCGTCTTCCTCGCGATCTTCCTCGTGCAGCTCATCCTGTACGGGATTCACGAGCTGGCCGAAGCGCGGCTCTTCCCCGCGTCCCAGGCCATCCACGACGCGACCGAAATCCTGGGCCCGGACGGGGTCATCGGGCATCTGCTCGCGTACTCGCTCGCCGTCATTCCGACCGCGTGGCTGGCCAGCCTCTGGTGGAAACGCCGGCGCGCGGTCGAGCGCGGCGGACCCGCCCGACGCATCAACGCGGCCTAAGCGCGGCGGCTCAGGGCGCGGCCGCCGCGGGCGTCGCGACCCGGCCTGACCGCAGCATCGCCTCGATGACCGCCTGGGAAATGCCGGCCGCCCGCAGCTTCTGAATTTCCGGCGTCGTCAGCGAATAGACGACCTTTTCGCGCTCGATCTTCGCGAGCAGCTGCGCATCGGAGGCGCCGTTTTCCTTCGCCGCGACGATCGCCGCAGAGGGCCTCTCGCCCGCGGGAGGCGGCCCCGTGTAAGGCTGATCGGGCACGAGCGATGCCGGGCGCGCCTGCGCGGAGCCTACCGGCGGCGCGGCGAGCCTGCGGAGAAAACCCGCCGGGTGCGCGCCGCCGCGGCCGCAGCTGCCATCGGCCGGGTGCGTGAAGTGGATGAGGTCACCGCCGCGCGGGATGTGAACGTACTCGCCGCCGATCGCGACCCGGTCCCCCACGGCGAGCATGACGGCGGCTCCGCCGCACGACAGATCATGGACGACCTTCACGCGCCCCGCCGTGTCGATCGCCAGGCCGCGATCCGCGCCGGCCGGCTGCTCGGCCGCGGGGCGCGCACTGACGAGCGTGATCTCGAACTCGAGAAACCTCCGCCCGTTCTTGTGCACCGTCTCGCGCGGGGCGGTTGCGATCGTGCCCTCGCCCACGATCTGGACGAACGGGCTCTTGCGCGATGGCGAGGCCGCCGGAACAGCCGCCGAGACGCCGAAAAGGGCGGACACGGCGAGGGCCGCGACGCGGAGCAGGCTTGTAGAGCGCATCCGCGCATTATCGGCTGAGCCGTAACGAGCTCTTTTTACAGTTACTTACAGCTCTATCGCCCGGCAGGACGGCCCGGCTCGCCGGAAAAAAGCCCCTTGACGCCGCAGGGCCGCCTGCATATCGTTTGAGATTGAGACTGAATCTCAATCCAGATTGGAGCGCGCGTGGAACGAGAACGAGGACGCCAACGGATGCCCCTGCTCGCCGGCCTGGTGCTCGCCGCGAACGTGGCGTACGAACCGACGGTCGCGACCGTCGAGCGGCGCGTCGAATCCATGGGCACGACGCTCGACCTCGTCGTCCGCATGAAGTACCGCGACGACGCGCTCCAGGCATCCGAGAAGGCCTTCGCGGAGTTCCGTCGCGTCGAGACGCTGCTGAGCACCTGGAAGCCGGACGGCGAGCTCTGGCGGGTGAACGCGGGAGCCCCCGGAAAGCCGGTCGCGGTCTCGCCCGAGCTCGCGGACCTGCTGGCGACGTGCTGGCGCTGGATTCCCCGCACGCACGGCGCCTTCGACCCCACCGTCGCGCCCCTGATGCGCGCCTGGGACCTGCGGGGAAAGGGACGAATCCCGACCGCGGCCGAGCTCTCCGAGGCGCTCCGCGCGACGGGCGCGAGCAACTTTCGCATCGACCTCGGCAGCCACACGGTCACCCGCCTCTCGGCCGAGGCCGGCATCGACGAGGGCGCCTGGGGCAAGGGCTACGGCCTCGAACGGGCCGGCGTCGTCCTGAGAAAGGCCGGCGTCCAGAGCGCCCTGCTCAACCTGGGCGGCCAGGTTCTCGCGGTCGGGACGGACACGTCCGAAAAGGCGTGGCGGGTTCCGGTCGCCCACCCTCGCGACCGCCAGCGCACGGTCGTCGAGCTCGGCCTGGCCGATCTCTCGGCGTCCACCTCCGGCGATTCGGAGCGCGGACGCGACGTCGGCGGCCGGCGCATCGGGCACCATCTCGATCCCCACACCGGCGAACCGGCGAAGGACTTCGGCTCCGTCACCGTCGTGGCGCCCTCCGCGTTCTTCGCGGACATCCTCTCCACGGCCTGCTTCGTGCTCGGGCCCGAGAAGGGTCTCGCGCTGTCGGAAGCGCTCCGCAAGGAGGGCATCGAGAACGAAGTCCTGTTTCTCGTGGATCGCGGCGGCATCCTCGACGCGCTCGCGAGCCCCGGCATGGCGAACCTGGTTCTGTCGGCCGACCCGCACGCGGTGCGGGGCCTCGCCGCGTCGACTCAATAGTTTCCAGAGGAGGAAGACGTCATGCGTCCCGTTCTGCGATACCTGTCGGTTCTGTTCCTCGCTCTCGGCGCGGCGGCCGCCGCGCGGGCCCAGGCTCCGCCGGCGCCCCCGCCTGCCCCGGCGCTCTCTCCCGACGAGCGCATCAAGACGCTCGAGCAACTGCTCGCCGATACGCGCGCCGAGCTGGCGAAAATGAAGGCGTCTTCAACGTCGGCGGAGACCAACGCGAAGCTCGACGAGCTCTCGCGGCGCATCGACATCCTCGCCCAGGAGATCCAGAACCTGAAGATGGGGGAGGCCGCGCCCACCCTCGAGGCCGGGGCCGAGGCCGGCGAGAAGTCCGTCGAGCGCTACGGTATCGGGCCGGCCGCCGCCAAGATCTACGGCACGAAGAAAGGCCTCTCGATCGGCGGCTACGGCGAGATCCTCTACAGCAACTTCGCGGCGAAGAACCAGAGCGGAGCGCCCTCCAACGGCGAGGACGTCATCACCGACCTGCGCGCGGTCATGTACCTCGGGTACAAGTTCGACCAGCACTTCGTCCTGAACACCGAGATCGAATACGAGAACGCGGTCGTGGCGTCGGACAAGGGCGGCGAGGCGGAGGTCGAGTTCGCCTACATCGACTACATGCACTCACCCAGGTTCAACGGGCGGGCCGGCCTCGTCCTGATCCCGTCCGGCCTCATCAACCAGCTCCACGAGCCCACCGCCTTTCTCGGCGCCCGTCGGCCGGACGTGGACGAGGTCATCATCCCGACCACGTGGCGCGAGATCGGCGCCGGCTTCTACGGCACCGCCGGTCCCGTCTCGTACCAGTTCTACGGCGTCAACGGCCTGAACGCCGCCGGGTACACCGCCGACGGCGGCATCCACGAGGGAAGCCAGGAGGGCTCCGAGGCCCTCGCGCAGAGCTGGGCCTTCGCGGGGCGAGTCGACTTCACGGCGGTCCCGGGCCTGCTCGTGGGCGCCTCGGTCTTCTCCGGCGACGCCGGCCAGGGCCGGTACACGCCGGCGGGCGAGAAGATCAGCGCGCTCACGACGCTCGTGGAGGCGCACGCCGACTGGCGCTGGCGCGGGCTCTGGCTGCGCGGCATCTACGCTCACACGACCATCCAGCAGGCCGACCTCGTCAACCAGCTGAACAACTTCGAGGGTGACGAGTCGGTGGGCAGCGCGCAGGAGGGCTGGTACCTCCAGGGAGGTTTCGACGTCCTCTCGCTCGTCGCGGGATCGAAGATGAACCTGATCCCGTTCGTCCGATACGAACAGTACGATACGCAGGCGGAGGTCCCGGTCGGGTACGCGCGCAACCCGGAGAACGACGTCCACGCGCTGACCCTCGGAGCGATCTACCAGCCGATTCCCCAGATCATTCTCAAGGCAGACTGGCAGCAGAAGCACAATGCCGCGAACACCGGAGTCAACGTTTGGAACATGTCACTCGGCTACGTCTTCTAGGGACGGGGCGTCTTCTGGCCGCTGCGGCCGGCCTGGCCGCCGCGGCGGCCCTGGACGCGAAGGTCTTCCTCACGCAGGAGGAGGCGCTCAAGCTCGCCTTCCCGGGCGCGAAGGTCGAACGCCACACGGCGTATCTGACCGAAGCCCAGCAGAAGGCCGCGAAGAAACTCTCGGGGGACGAAGAGCTGCCGTCCGCGCTCGCGACGTATTACGTGGGCGCCAGAGATCACCACGACGTCGGGACCGCGTACTTCGACACGCACACGGTCCGGACCATGGACGAAACGATCATGGTCGTCGTCGATCCCTCCGGCGCGATCGCCCGCATCGAGGTCCTCTCCTTCTCCGAGCCCGAGGAGTTCTTGCCGAAGCCCCACTGGTACGAGCAGTTCCAGGGCAAGCCGCTCGACGATGAGCTCTCGATGAAGCGCGGCATCCGCGCCGTCACCGGGGCGACGCTGACCGCGCGCGCGACGACCGACGCGGCCCGGCGCGTGCTCGCCCTCCACAAGGTCCTGCGGAGCGCCGGCGCGTCATGAAACGCTGGGAGGCCTGGTGGAACCACGCGGCCCTCGCCGCCGTGTCGCTCTCGGGCCTCGCCTACGGCATCTTCAAGTACTGGGTCGTCAGCCCCGACGCGGATTCGCGCATGGGCCATCCGTGGCAGCCGTTTTTCCTCAAGGCCCACGTCCTCGTCGCGCCCTTCGCGGTCTTCGGCGTCGGCCTTCTCCTGCGCCGCCACGCGTTCGCGCGGCTGCGGCAGGGCGAGCAGAAGGGAAGGAAGACCGGAACGCTCCTGCTGTGGCTCTTCCTCCCGCTCGCGCTCACCGGTTACCTCGTCCAGGTCTTCGTCGAGGCGGGAACCCTCCGGGCGACGGGCTGGATCCACGCCGGACTCGGCGTTCTCTTTCTCCTCGGCTACGCCGTCCACCCGAAGCGCCGCGCGCCCGGGTCGTACGGGGGCAATGGCGACGATGCCGACACGGTGAACGAGAGGTTGGCTTCCCGCGCGCAGCCCCTGTAGCCCTGCCCGGTTCTCAAAACACGTACGTCAGTCCGGCCGTGTACGACGGCTTCACTGTCTGGATGCCGTTCAGGTTCTTCCACACCGGAAACTGCGCCGCGGCGCGCAGGACGAGGCCCTGGGTCACGTGGACCGCCACGCGGGGCGTGACGTAGAGCGTCCGGCCCCCGGTGTTCGGGTCGATGAGCCCGGAGTCGTCGACCTGGTCGCGCTTCGCGTCGAGAAAGTTCATCTCGAGCAGACCGTCGAGCGCCTCCGTCAGCTTGCGGTCGTAGACGGCGTTGACCTGGACGTTGTCGCCATACTTGTAGCCGACCTTGTTGCGCCCCGTTCCGGTGTAGGCGACGGAGGTGTAGATCGACGAGGCCGCATCGAAGAGATAGAGGAACGACAGGCCGCCCGTCAGATTCGTGGCTCCGGTGCCGGGCTGCGCATGCTCGTCGACGCGCTCCCCGTCCGCCATCGCGTCGTTCTGGCCCCAGGGAGTCTTCACGGCGAACATGGCTGAGAGCCACGCCCGCCGGCCGAGCCCCTGGTCGAAGTTCGAGGACCAGAGGCGGCCGTACACGTAGAAGGCCGGGTCGCCGAGTCCGTTGAGCACGTTGGTCCCGTCGGCCGAATCCTGATGGACGAAGACATAAGGGACCTGGGCGACGAACGTCAGGCGCTCCTGCCACGAGTACGAGAGGGTGGCGGTGACCGAGTTGCGGACCTGGGCCTCGAAGTCCTCGCCGGCGCCCTCGCTCTGGTCCTGGCGGTTCCAGTCCACGGCGACCTTGAATCCCGAATTCGTGTAGAGGCCCTGGCCGAGAGCGCTGAAGACCGGGTCGCTGCAGCGGCACATCGAGCAGGCGAGCGCACAGCGCGGCGCGAGCAAGAAGAGGATCGAGAGTCCCAGCGCGGCGCACGCGCGCCGCAGCGATGGCAATGGCCAGTTCACGATGCGTTCTCCTTTTTTGGGTTGCTGATCCGGGGGCGCGGGAGGATCAGCCGGCGAGGAGAGGCACCTTTTCGGCGGCGCGCAGGAAGGCGGAGCGCGGGGCGGGAGTCTCCATGGTGTCGAGCGGGCGCGAGCCGTCGGGCGCCGGAAGACGGCCGCTCACGGCGAGAAGCACCGGACCGAAAGAGAGAGGCGCGATCGCCGCGTCGGCGCCGCGCGAACACGTCTTGAGAACCGGACCCGCGTCGGGCGCATCCGACATCGGGCAACACGCGGCGCCCTTCGTTGCCCCCATCGCGTGGCCGCAGGCGATCGCGCAGCGCATCGCGGCAGACTCGTCGGCGGCCGTCGCGAGGGCAAGGGCCATCGGAGCGAGAAAGAGAATCAGGCCGAAGAGCCCCGAAAGCCGTCGCACGGGCCGGATTCTACGCCGGGCGGTCGGCGGCGGGCGCCAGCTTAAGCCAACCTGAACCTTCGTGTCCGAACGCGAAGGCCTCCGGATGAAGGATCTCCGCGACGATTTCGAGCGTCTCGCAGAGACGGGGCCCGGGCCGGTTGAAGTACTGGTTGCCCTCGGCCAGGTACACGCGCCCGGCCCGCGCCGCCCTGAGGCCGCTCCAACCCGGCAGCGCCGTGAGAAGGCCGATTTCCCGCTCCACCCGCTCGAGCGCGAAACCGCACGGAAACACGAGAAGGACGTCGGGGTCGGCGGCCCGCAGCGCCTCCCACTCCATCCAGGTCGAATGGCGCCCCGCCTGGCCGAAGAGATCCGTCCCGCCGGCCATCTCGACGAGCTCGGGCATCCAGTTGCCGGCCGTCATGAGCGGGGCGAGCCATTCGATCGTGGCGACACGCGGCCGCTCGGGCCGGGCGGACGCAGCGGCGGCGACCCCGCCCATCCTGTCCCGCAGGCCTGCGACCAGGCGCGCGCCGCGCTCCGGGACCCCGAGGGCCGCCGCGACGCGCTCGATGTCGCGGAAAACGTCGGCGAGGCATCCGGGGTTGAGCGCGACGAGCGCGGGCCGCCGTCCGACCCAGCCCGACAACGCCGCTTCGACCTCCTCGAGCGAGACCGCGCACACGTCGCACTGGACCTGGGTGACGACGTGGGTCGGCGCGAGATTCCGTAGCCGGTCCACGTCCACGCGGTAGACCGACAGCGCCTCGGAGAGCAGCGCGCCGACCGAGCGATGGATCGCATCGGACGGTCCGAGAGGATCGATCTTCGCTTCCGTGCAGATCGGAAGGTCCTCGACCTCGTCGGGAAAGTCGCATTCGTGCGAGCGGCCCACGAGCACGTCGGCAAAGCCGAGGGCGGCGATCACCTCCGTGGCCGACGGCAGAAGGGAAACGACGCGGGGCGCGGTCATGCCGGCCGGGCCTCGGCGGAGGCCGCGAGCACGAGATCCGCGAACACGAACCCGTCGCGTTCGACGGCCACGCCCGGGCTCACGGCGACGGGCCTCCGGAACATGGGGCCGGCCGTCACGCAGGTGTGGAACTCTCCGTTCTCGCCGCACGGATCCGTCCCCGCCGGAAGTGCCGCGAGAAACGCGGCGTCGAAGGCGTGCCCGGCCAACGACCCCGGGAGCCGGCGGGGGTCCACGCAGACGACGCTCGCACGCAGTCCGGCGTTCACCATCTCCGAGGCGAGTTGGGCCGTGTCGCGGCCCCAGAGCGGGAAGAGCGGCGTCAAGCCCGTGCCGGCGAGCATCCGTTCGCGGTACGCGCGCACGTCCGCGAGGAAGAGGTCGCCGAAGACGACGTGCGTGACGCCGTCCGCCGCGGCCGCTGCGACGGCCTCGCCCATCGCCCGCTCGTACCGTTCGTTGACGCATGTCGCGGGGATCCAGACCTTACGGCACGGAAGGCCGAGCTCCTCGGCCTGCCGGTCGAGAACGTCTTCGCGGACGCCGTGCATCGAGACGCGGCCGTAGCCGGCCGTGAGCGTCGTCAGGAGCCCGACGACGTCGTAGCGGCCTGCCCGCCGCACCTCGTGAAGGGCGAACGCGCTGTCCTTGCCGGAGCTCCAGGCGACCAGCACCTTCGGTCGCGGCGGCGACGGCACGGGCCTAGGCCCGGCTGTTCCAGAGAACGTCCGCGGCGCCGCGGCGCTTGTTCTCGTGGCGCGCCATGACGAAGAGGGCGTCGGAGAGGCGATTCAGGTAGCGCACCGTGAACGGGCCCACCGGCTCCTGGCGCGAGAGCGCCACCACCAGGCGCTCGGCCCGGCGGCAGACCGTGCGCGCGACGTGCAGGTGCGCCGCGCCCACGGTGCCTCCGGGCAGGATGAAGTTGTCGAGCGGCGGGAGCTCTTCCGAGAGCCGGTCCATCAGCGCCTCGAGGGCGGCGACGTGCCGCTCTTCCATCCGGGGGACCGGCATCTTCGCCTTGTCGCCCTCGAGGATGCAGAGGTCGGAGCCGAGGTGGAAGAGCTCGTTCTGGATCGTCGCGAGCGCGGCCGTCAGCTCGGCGTTCAACCCGGAGGCGAGCGCCACGCCGAGAACGCTGTTGAGCTCGTCGACGGCGCCGTACGCCTCGATGCGGGGCGTGTCCTTGCCGACGCGCTGGCCGCCGCCGAGACCCGTCGTCCCGTCGTCGCCCGTGCGCGTGTAGACCCTGGTGATGCGCGGCATGCGCCTAGAACTTTACGTCCAAACCCGCGCTGACCAGCCGGCCCGCCGCCGGATAGCCGGCGACTTCCTCGTAGGCATGGTTGGTCAGGTTGATCGCCCGCAGGTA
>DATMNJ010000291.1:0-3902 GCA_035569175.1 Thermoanaerobaculia bacterium
CTCGTTCGCGCCCCCCGAGAAGAGCTGGTTCTCCTCGGTGCCCCCGAGTGGATTGAAGACCTCCTTCGTGATGAACATGACCCCCGGCGGCGCCTGACCGAAACCGTAATCGTCGATCTCGATGACGTTGAACTCCGGGAACGGGAAGGGGCCCAGGAACTCCTTGTAGAAGCCGATGATCGTCGCGGCGAGATCCGTCAGCTGCTTGACGGCGCGGTCGTTCTTGATGGCATACGTCGCCACCCGGATCGTCACCCCGTCGCGAACTTCCTCCTTGAAGTCGTATTTGCCGGCGAGGATCACGGCAAACTGGACGGGATCTTCCAGCCGGGTCTCGAGGACATTCTCATCGCCTTCCTGGACTCTGCGGATCGTTCTGCCCGACGCGAACGGAACGAACGGCTTCTTGACGCGGACGACCGCGTGAAACGTGTAGTACTGCTCGCAGAGCTCGGGCTGCGGAAACCAGGACCAGACGCCGAGCTCCCAGAAGTCGCTGCCCCCCGGCTGCACGAGAAAATCCCCGTCGATCTCGAAGCGGAGCTTGAGGGGATGATCCGGCTCGGCGGGTTCCGCGAGCTCGACGAGCAACTGGTCGGCCGCGTGCTCGAAGGAGAGTCCGCGGCCCTGCTCATCGGTCACTTTCCGGAGGTGCTCCGTGCGCGTCGACAGGTGCTCGCCGAGCGTCGTGTAGACGGTGCCCTGCAGCTCGAAGGCGAGCACCTTGAGCGCCGTCTTCTGCGGCACGATGGTCTCCACGACCGTGAGCTTCACGTCCTTGCCGTCGGACGCCTTCACTTCGAGGTCGACGTCTGTCAGGACGAATCGGGGGCGGGGCGGGTCGCGCCGATCCCAGCCTATCGGCTGGCCGGAGAGAGTCGCAGCAAAGAGCGCGTCCTTGAATTGCGCCTCCCCGGACCGGCTCCCATGCAGGAAAAGCAGGTGCTCCCCGGGGTTGAGCGCGCCCGTGCGCACGTAGATCAGGTCCTCGGTCCCGCCGTCCATCTCGACCCAGACGAGCGGCGCAGTGGGGTCGTTCAATCTCTGCTCGGCGAACGGGAGCGACAAGCGCGTGCCGCGTTTTCTCAGGAACTTCTCGCGGTGCGCCTGAAACGCCGCCGTGAGGGGCAGGGGCGAGAGGCCCTGCAGTTGCGGGATCTCCTGTCCCGCGGCGATCCAGAGGAGGCTCGTGAAGCGGTCCTTGACGCGCAGTCCCTTTGCCGTCTTCTCCGGCGTGAGACCGGTGGACTTTCTCGCGACGTAGGCGACGACGGGGGCCTCGATGGGGTCCACGGAGAGGTACTCCATCGTCCCGATGCCCTGGAAGTAGAGGCCGACGACCTCGTCCCCGGCCTTCACGTACCCGGCCCGCCCCACCAGCACGCATTCGAGGTGCTCGGAGGTCAACTTCAGGTTCGCGACGGGGGCGGACTCGTTCGCGACTTGTAGCTTTTCGAAGCGACCCACGATCTCGACGAGGCCGGGCGCCGGTCCACCGGCGCCGAACGCCGCGGCAGCCGTCAGGAGTCCCGGGACGAGGAGCCCGACGAGCCTGAAGGGCCTCATGTGAGCCTCCCGCCGGCTTGCTCCACCGGCCGATTTACCGGAGCAGGTCCTGGTAGGTCTTGGCCTGAGTGTACCCCTTCGGCTTTTCGAACAGGTCGGGGTCGGCGCCCGGGCGCACGTCGAGCAGCTCGATCGTGTTGAAGGGTTGGTACTCGTCGCCCTGGTCCTTCTTCGCATGCTCGATCTTGACGACGAGCCCCTCGAGATCGCGGGCGACCCACAGCGTGACGAGGTCGCCGGAGGGCAGGCTCATCTCCCAGCGGTCGCAGGGATGGAGGCCGTGGGCCGCGTCGCCGATCTTCCGTATGGCTCCGCCGAACCGGTCGGCGTATGCCTGCGGGTCGAAACTCGGCTCGAGCGGATAGCCGGGAACGATTTCGTCGGTCGGCGCCCAGGGCGAATCGAGGATCTTCTTCGTCGTGGGGCGGATCTGCCAGACCTGCTTCAGGTCCGGACGCATGATCTTGATGAGGGGGGCGCCATCCATCCGCGCCTCGACGCGCTTCCACTCGCGGCGCACCGCCACTTCGAACCGTTCGTCTTTCGAGAAGGCGAGGATCGCACGGTAGCCGTCGCGCGACACCGTCTTGAGGCCCCCGCCGCACGCGGCGCCGAGCAGGAGGAGGGCGAGCAGCGCCCCTCGTCCCGCGCGTTTCACGGCGCGCCGGGGATCAGGATGAGCGTCTCCTGCGGCGTCCCCAGGGGCTCGCTGCCCTTCTCGGTGACGACGTAGTCCTCCTCGAGGCCGAACCCGACCACGCCGCCCATCATCCAGGGCAGCTCGACCTCGAGGGCGGGCTCGATGGCGAAGGTCTGGTCGCGCTCGATCGTGTAGGTGCCGAGCTTGCCGTATCGGTCGGGCCAGGCCGGCGCGAGCAACGGGCCGATGTCGTGCGTGTAGAAGCCGATCGGGTGCCCGGTCGCGTGCTTGAACTCCTCGTAGCCCGCGTCGGTGACGACCTTGCGCGCGGCCGTGTCCACGGCGGTCCCCGTCGCGCCCGGCGTCAACGCCGCGGCGGCCGCCCGGTTGGCGGCACGGACGGTCGCGAAGGCGGCCGCCACCTCGGGAGGCGCTTCGGTCTCCCCGGGCCGCAGGACGTAGGCGAGCCTCTGGATGTCGGTCTTGTAGCCGTCCTCGTCCACGCCGAAGTCCACGCGAATGACGGACCCGGGCAGGATCATCGCTCCGGACGCGGCCGAGTGGCCGCGCGCGAGGCCGGCCATCACGTTCGGGTCCTGGTCCTCTTCCCACGAGGGCGCGAGTCCCATCTCGCGACGCCGCTTGCGGATGAAGTCCGCCACGTCCTTCTCGGTCGTCTTGCCCGCGACCACGACCGCCGGAGTCAGGGCTTCCGCCAGGATCAGCTCGGACTTCTTGACGGCGTCCTTCAACTTCGCGATCTCGGCCGGCGTCTTGCGGCTGCGATAGGAGACGAGAAAGGCCTCCGCGGAAACGAGGCGCTTTGCATAGTCGGGCCCGATCGTGTCGCGCAGCCACTGGAGGTTGCCGGCGGTGATCCCGTCGGCCAGCGGCTCGTCGCGCGACATGTCGACGGCGATCGCCTTCGGATTCAGGCCCTCGATTTCGCCCTTCAACGCCGGCCCGGCGCCTTCCTTTCCGTAGGGGACGACCCGCGTGTAGAGACCCGACTTCTCGAACGGCTCGGTGTCGTAACTCGCGACGACGGCGACGCGCTCGAGCCGATCGCCCTTGTCCACGAAGAGACAGGCCGCGCGGCCGACGGCGTGGTCCGCGGCGACGTCGAAGGCGATCGGGTCCACCGCGCCCTCGCGCGTGACCACGAGCCAGGAGTCGATCCCGGTCTTGCGCATCGCGGTCACGAGATATCGGTCCATGCGCTCCTTGCGGGAGCGGATCTTGAGCGGCGCGTCCGGGACCGACGGCGTCGGCGTCGTCTTCGGCCGCACCGTCGGCCGCGGCGCCGACACCTGGGCCGCCAGCAGAACCGCGCACAAGAGGGCGGGCAAGTTCATGCGTGAACAATAACGCACCCTGCCGAAGCGCCCGCTCCTCGAGCCGGCCCGGCGCAACGGGGGATGCCATAATCCGGCGGCGTATGACCTGGTGGGAATCGTGGTTCGGCGAGGAGTACCTCGATCTCTATCCGCACCGCGACCTCACCGCGGCCCGCCGGGAAGCGGCCTTCGCCCTCGCCCACCTGCCGCCGGAGCCGGCCCCGCTCCTGGACCTCTGCTGCGGAACCGGGCGGCACTCGATTCCGTTCGCCGAGGCGGGGGCGCCCCCCATCGGTCTCGACTACTCGGCTCCGCTGCTCGACCTCGCGCGCCGGCGGGACCGGCACACGCTGCTCGTG
>DATMNJ010000292.1:0-5184 GCA_035569175.1 Thermoanaerobaculia bacterium
TACCCTTCGCGGCGCAGGGCGCGGACGGCCTGGGTGCCCGAGTAATCGAACTCGCATGCCTGGCCGATGACGATCGGCCCCGACCCGATGACGAGGATCGATTTTATGTCGTCGCGCTTGGGCACCGGGGCCGCAGTATAGCGGGCGGGGTGCACCTGTAGAATGTCGCGAAGTGCGGCGGCTCCTCCAGCGATGATCGGTCAGAACGTCTCTCACTATCGCGTGCTCTCGAAGCTCGGCGGCGGCGGAATGGGCGTCGTTTACGAAGCCGAGGACGTCAAGCTCGGCCGCCGCGTCGCCTTGAAGTTCCTGCCCGAGGAGCTCGCTCGAGACCACGAGGCGCTCGAGCGGCTCCAGCGCGAGGCGCGGGCCGCGTCGTCGCTCCAGCACCCCAACATCTGCACGATCTACGACGTCGACGAACACGAGGGCCGCCCCTTCATTGCCATGGAGCTTCTCGAGGGCGAGACGCTCCGCGACCGGCTGGCACCCGGGCCGCTCAAGCTCGACGCGATGCTCGAGCTCGGGACCCAGATCGCCGACGCCCTCGAGACCGCGCACGGGCGCGGAATCATGCACCGGGACATCAAGCCGGCGAACATCTTCATCACGAAGCGGGGGCAGGCCAAGCTGCTCGACTTCGGCCTGGCGAAGCAGGCCGGGGAGGGCGTCGAGAAATCCGGCGGCAACACGGCCCAGCCCACCGCAATGGCCGTCGAGAACCTGACGAGCCCCGGGACGGCCATCGGCACGGTCGCCTACATGTCGCCCGAACAGGCTCGGGGTGAGCCGCTCGACCCGCGGACCGACGTGTTCTCGTGCGGGGCGGTGCTCTACGAGATGGCGACGGGACGCCAGCCGTTTCCGGGGAATACCTCGGCGATCATCTTCGACGCGATCCTGAACCGCGCGCCGGTCTCCCCGGTCCGCCTGAACCCCGACCTTCCTGCCGAGCTCGAGCGGGTGGTGAACACCGCCCTCGAGAAAGACCGGGACCTGCGCTACCAGAGCGCCGCAGAGCTGAAGACGGACCTGAAGCGCTTGAAGCGCGACTCCGACTCGGCCCGGAGCGGCAAAACGGCCGCCGCCCCGGCGCCGGCGCCTCCGCGGCAGATCCCGTGGAGGAACGTGGCCCTCGGGGCGGCCGCCGTCCTGGTCGCCGCGGCTGCCGCCCGGTGGGCGATGCACCGGCACACCGGCGCCGCGGCCGCGCCCGGACAAACGACGATCGCGATCCTCCCCTTCCAGAACCTCGGCGGCGATCCCTCGACCGACTACCTGCGGCTGGCGCTGCCGGACGAGATCTCGACGACCCTCTCCTACATCCCCACGCTCGCGATCCGCCCGTTCGCGAGCACGCAGAAGTACGCGAAAGGGGACGTGGATCCCCAGACCGCGGGGCGCGAGTTGCAGGTCGCGGACATTCTGACCGGACACTTCCAGAAGGAAGGTGACCAGCTGCGCGTCACGCTCGAGGTCATCGACACGGCCAGCAACCGCCTCCTGTGGCGGGACACCTCCAGCGCGGCGGCGGGCGACCTCATCGGCCTGCGCGAGCAGATCGCCTCCCGCCTGCGGCAGGGCCTCTTTCCGCTGTTGGGCGGCACGACGGGCGCGCTGGAGGCGGCGACGAAACCGAAGAGCCCCGAGGCCTACGACCTGTATCTTCGCAGCAGGACCGCAACGAGCGACCGGGCGCCCAACCTGGAAGCGATCGGCATGCTCGAACGGTCCGTCGGCCTCGACCCGGACTACGCGCCGGCCTGGGCGCAGCTCGGCCTGCGCTACTACTGGGACGGATCCAGCGGGACCCTCGCCTCGTATCCGCGTGCGGCCGCAGCGTCGGAGAAGGCCCTGAGCCTGGACCCGAACCTCTCCGAGGCAACGAAAGGCCTCGTCGTCCTCATTACGGAGACCGGCAACCTCTCGGACGCCGACGCGAAGGCCCGGGATCTGCTTCGCCGCCGCCCGCAGGATCCCCAGGCGCACTTCTCGCTCTCCTACGTGTTGCGCTACGCGGGCCTCCTGGAGGAGGCCGCGCGGGAATGCGAAGCCGCGCGCGCGGCGGACCCGCGCAACCTGCAATTCCGCTCCTGCTCGATCGTCTTCGCGCAGCTCGGAAAATACGATCGGGCCCGCGAGTACCTCCGCTCGGACGCGGGGTCGAACTGGACGAAGGCGCGCGAGGGCGAGATCCTCCTGCGCGAGGGCAAGCTGGACTCCGCTGCCGCCGTCATGCCTGCCCAGGGGTGGCGGTCCACGCTGCTCAGGAAGACCGGAACGAAGGCCGAAATGGACCAAGTGGCGGAGAAGGCAGAACAGGGGATCATGGACTCTCCCGACTCGGAATCCGGATATATGGGCGGCGGCTACCTCGCCGCTCTCGGATACCCCGAGGCGGGTCTGCGGCTGCTCAAGAAGGCCGTCGACGGAAACTACTTCGCCGTTCCTGCCATGGACAACGACCCGTTCTTCGATTCCATCCGCAAGAGGCCCGAGTTCGCCGCGATCCGCGCCGAGGCGCTGCGCAAGCAGAAGGAGTTCGTGGAGAAGCGCTCAGCGAAGTAGGCCAAACCGCGGCGGGCACCGGGCGAACAGGACTCGTCGCGCGGCACCGAGACAACGGCTCGCTACTCGTACCTGAGCGCGTCCGCGACGTCGATGCGGGAGGCCCGCCGGGCGGGCACCCACGAC
Organism: Thermoanaerobaculia bacterium; assembly: GCA_035569175.1. Taxonomy (GTDB): domain Bacteria; phylum Acidobacteriota; class Thermoanaerobaculia; order UBA5066; family Gp7-AA6; genus DAHUXD01. The sequence goes on from DATMNJ010000292.1 coordinate 2,695, forward strand.
GCCCCCAGAATCGCCAGGGCGGCAAACCCCACGATGGCCGCGATGTCCTTGAGGCGCACGAGAAACGGGATGTACGACACGAAGTAAATCTCGGCCACCCCGGGCGGAAACGACAGCAGGCGGAACCGGGTCATCACCCAGCAGACGAGCGCGCCGAAGATCACGCCGGCGACGACCCCGGCGCCCCCGAGCAGCGCGCCGAGGGCCAGGAAGATCTTCGGGAAGAAACCTGGCTCCGCGCCCAGGGCAGTGAGCACCCCGATGTCCCGTTTCTTCTCCTGGACCGTCATCACGAGCGTCGCCACGACGTTGAAGGTCGAGACCGCGACGATGAGTCCGATCACGAGGAAGAGCGTCGTCTGCTGGATCGCGAGCGCCGAGAAGAGACCGCCGTTCATCGACCGCCAGTCGGAGACCGAGTAGCCGTTGCCGGCGGCCGCCCCGATCGCGGCCGAAGCGGCCTCGGTGTCGCGGGTCGAGTCGAGCTTGACCTCGATGACGTTGGCCTGGCCGGGCATGCGCGAGAGCCGGCGCAGCTCCTCGCGGTCGAGGAAGATCCACTCGCTGTCGTACTCGGCGAAGTTCGTCCGGAAAACGCGTCCCACCGTGAAGCGGGCCGTCCGGGGAGCGAAATGCCCCCCCGCTGCGTCCGCCACCGACAGGGTGATCGGATCGCCCTCGCGCACGTCAAGCCGCCGAGCCAACTCGACGCCGATCGCAGCCGACGGAGGGCGGCTCCCCTCCCCGCGAGCCACGGCGTGGGCCGCATCGGGAAGGTAGGCGTCCAGCTCCGACACCCGTCGCTCCGCCGCCGTGTCGATGCCCTTCAGGACCGCGTCGGCGCCGTCCGGAGTCGCGGCCGAGGCCGCCACGCCCTGCTGGTAGATCACGGGCGCCACGGCGCGGACCCGCGGCAGTTTCGCAAGGCGCCCCGCGACCGCCGCCGGATTGGCGTCGCCGCCCGGAGTCATCGGGAAGAGGACGACCTCGGCGTTTGCGCCGATCAGCTTTTCGCGGATCTCGGTGCGATAGCCCGAGAGCAGGCCCATCGCGATCACCAGCGCCGCGACGCCGAGGGCGATGCCGGCGATCGAGAGCAGGGAGACCGAGGAAACGAGCCGGGACGGCCGCGACTTGAGGTACCGCACCGCGACCTCGAGCGGCAGGGACCTCACTTGCGCGCGCGTCCCATCGCTTCGAGAAAGCCGTTGAAGAGGACGTTGGCGTCGTGCGGCCCGGGCGCAGCCTCGGGGTGGAACTGCGCCGCGAGGATCGGGAGCGTCCGATGGCGAAAGCCCTCGAGGGTCCCGTCGTTCAGGTTGCGGTGCGTGGCCTCGATCTCGGCCGGCAGAGCGGAGGCGTCGACCGCGAAGCCGTGGTTTTGCGACGTGATGACGACGTGTCCGCCTTGCAGGTCCTGCACCGGATGATTGGCGCCTCGATGCCCGAACTTCAGCTTGAAGGTGTTCGCGCCGAGCGCAAGGCCGAGCAGCTGATGGCCGAGGCAGATGCCGAAGATCGGCTTGCCCGAAGGGATGAGCTGCTGGACGGTCCCGATGGGACCCGGCAGCGCCGCCGGGTCACCCGGGCCGTTGGAGAGAAAGATGCCGTCCGGCTTGCTCTCGAGGATCTCGTCCGCGGACGCCGTCGCCGGGAACACCGTCACGCGGCACGAGCCCTCCTGGAGCAGCCGCACGATATTGCGCTTCATGCCGTAGTCGAGGGCCGCGACGCGGTACTTCTTGCGGCCCCGTCCTCCGGGCTCGATGCGCGCCGTCTTCGACGAGACCGCGAGCGCGAGGTCGGCCCCGACCATCTCCGGCGATGCGAGCACCAGGCGGAGCAGCTCGGCGGGGTCGTCGATCTCGGTCGAGACCCCCGCGCGCATCGCGCCCTCGCTCCGGATCCGGCGCACCAGCGCGCGGGTGTCGAGGCCGTGGAGACCCGTGACGCCGTTGGCGGCGAGGTAGTCCGCCAGGCTCTCCTCGCCCCCCGTCCCGCTCCAGCGCGTCGGAAAATCGCGAGCAATGAACCCGGCGACGTGGACGCGATCGGACTCGGCCTCCTCGCCGCGCACTCCATAGTTACCGACGTGCGCCGCCGTCATTACGACGATCTGGCCCGAGTAGGAGGGGTCGGTGAGGACCTCCTGGTAGCCGCTCATCGCCGTGTTGAAGACGAGCTCTCCGAAGGACGTGCCGGAGCGGCCGATCGCCTCGGCCCGGAAGGCTGCGCCGTCTTCGAGGACGAGGAGGCCCTTCACACCGAGCGCCCGACGACCGGAGCGAGCCGCCGGATCTCCTCGACGAGCTCGGCGAACATCGCGGGCAGGATTGCCTGGGGGCCGTCCGACAGGGCGTGTTCCGGATCGTGGTGGACCTCGATCAGGAGGCCGTCCGCGCCCACCGCCACGGCGGCGCGAGAGAGCGGCAGGACCTTCGACCTCTTTCCCGTCCCGTGGGAGGGGTCGACGAGGATCGGCAGGTGCGA
>DATMNJ010000293.1:0-2820 GCA_035569175.1 Thermoanaerobaculia bacterium
TTGCCCCTCGATGACGCCGAAACCTTCGGCTCCGGCTGCCGTCTCTCTCCATGGCCGGGCCGAATGCAGATGAACTCTGGAACCGACGACGCGGGGCTCCTCGAGAGGATCCGCCGCGGGGACACCGACGGCGCCGCAGAGCTCTTCGAGCGCTACGCCCCGGCGCTCCTCCGGTTCACCGACCGCATGCTGTCGGACCGGGCTTCGGCGGAGGAAGTGACACAGGAGGTGTTTCTGAAGGTGATCTCGAGGGCGCACCAGTACGACGGGCGGGCCGGCGTCGCTTCGTGGCTGTTCGCCATCGCGGCCAACGCCTGCCGCGACCGTCGCCGCCGCGAACGCCGCGCCACGGTCGTTGCGCTCGACTCGGTGGCCGAACCGCGGGCGCGCGGCGAGGGGATCGAAGCCGCCCTCGTTTCGCGCCAGCGCCGCGAGGCCGTCCGCCAGGCGCTCGCCGAGCTCTCCGAGGAGCAGCGCGAGGCTCTCGTCCTCGCCCGTTACCACGGCATGCCCTACGCCGAGATCGCCACGACCCTGGGGATCTCCGTCGGCGCCGTCAAGACCCGCATCTTCCGGGCCGTCGAGACTCTGAAGGCCCATTTTTCCGAGGGAGAACACTCATGGACTGCCGCGACGTAACGACGCTCGGGATCGAACGGCTCACCGGCGAGTCGCCGGAGGCCGACCGCCGCAGGCTCTCGGCGCACCTGGCCGGCTGCGAGAGCTGCCGCCGCGAGATGGCTCGCCTGGAGGACGCCTGGGCGACGCTCGGCCTGGACCCGGACGCCGAGGTCACTCCCGACTTCCGGCGGCGGACCCTCGGGCTTCTCGAGGAAGAGATGATCCGCGGGCGGGTCCGCGCCTTCCGACCCCCGCCTGCGTTCGCCTTCGCCCGGCCCGCCTTGCAGGCCGCAGCCCTTCTCGTCGCCGGGGCCCTCGGGTATCTCGCCGCGAAGGGTCTCCTGCGCTCTTCGGCGCCGGCGGTTGTCAGCGCCCCCGCTTCGGCCGGGCAGCCGGCCTCGGTCCCCGACCTGGCCGCGAATCCCCGGTTCGCCAACGTCTCCTACCGCGCCGCCGACAAGGACGGCCGCGTCTCCATCGGCTTCGACGTGACCACTCGCCACGAGCTCGAGGGCCGCCCGAGCGACCCGGAGGTCGCGAAGCTTCTGGCCTACCTCGTCGCCCACAACGCCGAGACCGCCGGCGAAAAGTCGCGGGCCATCGAGCTCGTCTCGGAGCACTTCGGGACCGGTAACGCGCCTGCGTCGCCCGAGATCGTCGCGGCGCTCTCGGCGACGCTGCGCACCGACGCGAACCCGGGCGTGCGCAAGAAGGCCGCGGACGCGCTCGCCTCGTTTCCGGTGACCGCGGAGATCCGGGGCGTGTTCCTCGAAGCCCTCAAGTCCGACAAGAACCCGGCCGTCCGCCTGGCCGCCGTGGACGCGCTCGCGGCCGCCGCGAAGCAGTCGCCGGACGCGAACACGATCCAGTCGCTGCGCGAGAAGGCCGTGGACCCCCAGGAGAACGGCTTCGTGCGGGCCAAGGCCGCGTCGGCTCTGAAGGCGATCTCATTTTGATCCGCTCCAAGACTAAGGATGGCGTAACTCTGATGCTCGCGACACGTCTCCCTTTGACGATGAACACACCCAAGTTTTCGAAATTCGCAACGACCGAGAGCCCGTCGGCCCGCGCCGACCGGGTCGCCGTCTGGATCCTGCTCGTCCTCGGGTTGCTCCTCATGATCGCCTCGATCGGCAAGGCCGAGCAGCCGGTCGCGACCCGCGTCGACCGCTTCAACGGCACCGTCGCGCGGGGCAACACGATCCACATCGAGAACGTGTCGGGCGACATCGTCGCGTCGCCGGGCCCGCAGTTCTCGGCGGTCGTGACCCTGACCGTCTCGGCGGTCTCGCCGCAGGCGGCGGCCGACATCCTCAAGAAGACGCAGATCGTCTCCGAGCACGACGACGGCGGATGGAGTCTCGAGACCGTGCTGCCCGAGTCCCACCCGGGACGCCGCAACGGCAACCGGCGCGGGTTGCCCTGCGACCAGTGCCGGGTCGTCGCCCGTTACGAGGTCGTCGTGCCGCCCGGCGTCGACGCCGAGTTCCAGACGGTCAACGGCGACGTGCGGGTTCGCGAGGTCGACGGAGAGCTGAGCCTCTCGAGCGTCAACGGCTCGATCGACGTGCAGGGCGCGCGCCGGGGCTTTTCGCTCCAGACCGTCAACGGCCACATCGAGGCCGTCGCGACCGCCCTGCCCGACGACGCCTCGGCCTCGCTCCAGTCCGTCAACGGCAACGTGCAGCTGACCCTTCCGAAGACCGCGAAGTTCGACTTCGCCGCCTCGACGATGAACGGCACGATCGCCTCGACCTTCGCCCTTCCGCCGAAAGCGGCGGAGACGATGACCCTTCCCCCGGGGCGGCACGATGTGAAGGTCAAGGTGAAGGCGCCCAAGGCCGAGAAGGACGGCAGCTCGTCGCGGGACGTGGTCGAAGACGACGACGGGAACCGCCGGGAAATGGACGTCGACGACCTCGACCAGGAGCTGGCCGAGTCGATGAAGGACATCGAGGTTTCGATCGAGCGCGGCATGCACGACAGCGAGAAGGGCCTGCGTGAGCTCAGCCGGCTCCAGCGCATCGAGATCCCGAACCCGCACCGCGAGTACAGCGGATCGATCGGAAAGGGCGGGGCGGAAGTCCACATGGAAACGCTCAACGGCAAGGTGCTCCTGCTCGCCGCGGGCACGAAGGACTCCGACGCGAAGACCCTCGTCTCCGAGCGTCGGTCGTTCGTCGTCACCGTCCCCAACGT
>DATMNJ010000294.1:0-2094 GCA_035569175.1 Thermoanaerobaculia bacterium
GGAGCCATCGCTGTGGCCGAGGCGGCGCGCTCGATCGCCGCGACCGGCGCGCGGCCGCTCGCGATCACCGACTGCCTCAACTTCGGCAATCCCGAGAAGCCCGAGGTCATGGCCCAGTTCGAGGCCGCCGTACGCGGGATCGCCGACGCCTGCCGGGCGCTCGGCGTGCCGGTCGTCTCCGGGAACGTGTCGCTCTACAACGAGACGGACGGCCGCGCGATCCCGCCGACCCCCACGGTCGGCATGGTCGGCCTGATGGAGGACGTCGCGAAGCACGTCCGCGTCGCGTTTGCCCGGGCCGGCGACCTCGTCGCGATCCTCGGGACGACGCGCGACGAGCTCGGCGCCTCGGAGTTCCTCCGCACGATCCGCGGCCGCGACGAGGGCCCGTGCCCCGAGGTGGACCTCGATGCCGAGCGGCGCCTGGTGGACCTGCTCGCGACCCTCGCCGAGCACGGCCTGCTCGCCGCCGCGCACGACGTGTCCGACGGCGGCCTCGCCGTCGCGCTGGCCGAGTGCGCGATGCAGGGAGGCCTCGGCGCCTCGATCGCTCTCGATGGGGCGGTCCGCAAGAGCGCCCAGCTCTTCGGCGAGAGCACCGGCCGCGCCGTCGTCTCGTTCGCGCCCGAGCACGAAGCCGCGGTCCGCGCCCTCGCCGCCGAAAAGGGCGTCCCGTTCTCGGCCGCGGGCTGGGTCGGCGGCGATCGCCTGCGCATCGAGGCCAGAGGGATGCAGCTTCTCGACGAGCCCGTCGCCGCTCTCACCGACCTCTGGCGCACCGCGTTTGCCCGCGCCCTCGAATCGGCCGACGTCCTGTAGTCAGCGGGTTGCGTGGATGAGGACCCGGCGGAACGTGAAAAAGAACGGCCGCTCGTCGGGGACCCTCGCGAAGAGGCTTTCGCGGTACCGGTGCCGGAACTGCTCGTAGAGCTCGGCGGACAGACGGCGCCGGTACTCCGAGAGCAGGGACCCCTCGACCCACGCCACGATGCCCTCGCGCGATTCGAGGCGGTGACCGTAGACGTTGAGCCGGACCGTCTGCTGCGTGTAGCCGAGGCGTTGAAGGATGACGGCGTACTGCTCGGGCGCGAGAACGTGGCGCGGATGGGCCGATCCCCCGAGTGCGCTCGCAAACGGCTCTTCGGCCGCCACCGCCTCGGCGGCTCGATGGGACGCGTGATCGAAGTTGTCCGGGACCTGGAACGCGAGCTGGCCTCCCGGCTTGACCGCGCGCGTCATCCGCGCGAGGAGAACCGGATGATCCGGGACCCAGTGGTACGCGGCGTTCGAGAACACGAGATCGTACGGCTCGGCCGGCGCGAAGCTCGCGAGGTCGCCGCGCTCGAAGCGCAGTCCGCCGCCCGCGTGCGCCGCGGCCTTCGCGAGCATGGCCTCCGACGAGTCGATCCCGAGCGTTTCGCGCGCGCCTGTCTTCTCGTGGAGCGCCCGCGTCAGCTCGCCCGGACCGCACCCGAGGTCCACGGCGCGGCCGCCCGGGATCGGCGTCACCAGATCGAGCAGGTCGAAGAACGGGCGGCTGCGCTCGGCGGAAAATCGCGCGTAGGTGTCGGGCTGCCACGTGTCCGCGCTCAATAGATGACCCGTTCCAGGAAGAGGCCCGACGGCGGCGCCGTCCACTTCGCGGGCGCGGTCGATTTTTCGCGCAGGAGCTTCTCCACGCCGGCCACGTCGAGCCTGCCGCGGCCGACCTCGACGAGCGCCCCGGCCAGGCGGCGGACCATCTTCCAGAGGTAGTGCGACGCGGTGATCCGAAAGTGGATCTCCTCGCCCGATTCGAGGATCTCGCTCCTCTCGACGACGACCAGGGTCGAGTCCTGGCCCTCCGGGTTCTCGCAGAACGACGCGAAGTCGTGGCGCCCCTCGAAGAGCTTCGCGGCGCGGCGCATGGCGGCGGCGTCGAGGCGGTCCTTGACCCACCACACGTAGGGTTTGCCGAAGGCGGTGCGGCGGCGGGAGACGCGGTAGAGATAGGTCCGGCTCTTCGCGTCGTGGCGCGCGTGGAAGCGAGGGGCGGCCTTCTCGACGGCGAGGACGTGGATGTCCGGCGGGAGGCGCTCGTTCAATCCCCACTCG
>DATMNJ010000295.1:0-5859 GCA_035569175.1 Thermoanaerobaculia bacterium
GCGGAGGCGCTCCAGGGCGCGGAGGACCGGCGCCTGCTCGGGGGAGGCTCCGCCCTGCCCGGGGTTCTCGGCAGCGTGCCGATCCTGCTCGTCGAAGGCCGGGCCGGCGCTCACAGCGTGCTCATCGGCGCCGGGTCGGCGGACGGCGTGGTGCCCGGGTCCCCTCTGGCGGTCCCGGCCGGCCTCGTGGGTCGCGTGGTCACGGTCGGGCGGGGCGTCTCGCGCGCGCAGCTGCTGCTCGACGCGTCGGCGGCCGCGGGCGCGCGGATCGCGCGGACGGGCGAGCTCGGCGTCGTCCGCGGCGACGGCCACGGCGCCCTCGTGCTCAACAACATTGCCACGACCTCGTCGGTGGCCCGCGGCGACCTCGTCGAGTCGGCCGGCATCGACGGCATCTACCCGCGCGGGGTCCCGATCGGCCGGGTGGCGTCGGTCTCGCGCGGCAGCAAGCTCTTTCTCGAGGTCCGGGTCACGCCGTCGGCAGAGTTCTCGCGCCTGACGGACGTGCTCCTGCTGGCGCCCTCGCTCGCGGCCAAGGAGGGTGCGGAGGCGGGTCGGAGTGCGCCCCGGTGAAGGTCAGCCGCATCGCCCTGCTGCTCGCGGCGGCGGCCGTCCTGGAGTTCTTCGTCGGGCGCTCGCCCTACCGGGCCTTCGTTCCGGTCGACTGGTTCCTGCTCGGCACGGCGGCCGTAGCCCGCAGCGGGGACTTCGTCCGCGCCGTCTTGACGGGCGCCGCGGCGGGCTCTCTCGAGGACGCGCTCTCGCAGCCGCTGATCGGCCTGAACGCCTTCGCGAAGGCCGTGATCGGGTACGCGCTCACGCTCGTCTCCGTGCGGGTCGTCTTCGGCGGGGCGCTGGCGGTGGGCGGGGCGCTCTTCGTCGCCTCGCTCGCCAACGAGGCGATCGTGGCGCTGCTCGCCGCGCTGCTCGCGCAATCCCCGGTCGTGATCTTCACGCGCGACGCGCTCTGGCGGGCTGCGGCGACCGGGATCGCGGGCGGCGCCCTCGAATCGGCGTGGAACTTCCCGTGGCGCGACTGGTGGCAGCGGCGCCGGCTCCGGAGGCTGCGGTGAGGCGCCGATGCTGAGGATCCGCGAGGACCGGCAGGCCGTCTCGCGGCGGATCGAGATCGGGCGCGTCGCGGTCGGGGCCCTCCTCTCGATCCTGGCGGTCGCGTACTGGTCCATCCAGATCGTGCGCGGCGAGTACTACTTTTCGCTCTCGGAGAACAACCGCATCCGGGCCGTCAAGATCACGGCGCCGCGGGGCTACGTCCTCGACCGCAACGGCGCGCCGCTGGTCGAGAACGAACCGGCCTACACGCTGCACCTCTACCGGCGGGAGGCGAAGGATCTCGACGCCTCGGTCGAATTCATCGTCACGCTCCTCGGGTTGAACCGCGACCAGGTGCGCTCGCGGGTCGAGCGCGGACGGCGCGACCCGGAATTCGTCCCGATTCCGATCGCCGAGAACCTCGGCATCGAGGAGGTGGCGGCGGTCGAGGCGCGGGCGGTCGAGCACCCGGAATTCGCCATCACGGTCTCGCAGCGGCGCCTCTACAAACACGGCGGCTCCGCGGCGCACGCCCTCGGCTACCTCTCCGAGGCCACGCCCGAGCAGATCAAGAGCGCAGGCAACGTCTATGGCGTCGGCGACTGGATCGGCCAGAAGGGCATCGAGAGTGCCTACGAGCGGCTGCTCGCGGGAGCCAGCGGGGAGCGCCGTGTGATCGTGGATTCCCACGGCCGCGAGGTCGCGGAGGAGGCGCGGCTCGAGGCGACGCCCGGTCAGAACCTCTTCCTCACGCTCGACTCGAAGCTCCAGGGCGTCGCCGAGGACTTCTTCCGCGAGCGCGTGGGCTCGGCCGTCGCCCTCGACCCGAGGACGGGCGAGATCCTGGCGCTTGTGTCCTCGCCGTCGTACGACCCGAACTGGTTCACGCGCCGCGTGACGGCGGCCGAATGGAACGGGCTGCTCGAGAATCCCGACCGGCCGCTCCAGAACCGGGCGATCCAGAACATGTACTCGCCCGGCTCGGTCATCAAGCCGTTTCTCGCCTACGGCGCTCTGGCCCGCGGCCTCGTGGACCCGGACTGGAAGGTCTTCTGCCCGGGCCACGCGGTCTTCTACGGCCGGGAGTTCCACTGCCACAAGAAGGGCGGCCATGGGCTCGTGAACCTGCGCGACGCGATCAAGGAATCGTGCGACGTCTACTTCTACAACCTCGGGCAGAAGCTCGGCGTGGATCGGATCAACGAGATCCTGAGCGGCTTCGGGTTCGGCTCGCCGACCGGCGTCGATCTCTCCTTCGAGAAGTCGGGGCTCGTGCCGTCCGAGGAGTGGGCCCGCACGCGCCGGGGGGCCCGCTGGTATCCGAGCGAGACGATCTCGGTCTCGATCGGCCAGGGTCCGCTGCTCGTCACGAGCATGCAGGTGGCGCGCGCCCTGTCGGCGCTGGTCGAGGGCGGGCGGCTCCCGACGCCGCACCTCTTCTACTCGTCGCAGGACCCGAAGACCGGGTCACAGCTGCGCTACAAGGCGGAGTACCGGCAGGGACCGACGCTCGAGCCGGAGAAGCTCGCGATCGTCAAGAACGCGATGTGGGCGGTCGTCAACGAGCCGGGCGGCACGGCCTATGGCTCGCGCGTCGCGAGCGTCGAAATCGGCGGCAAGACCGGCACGGCGCAGGTCATCGGCCACGATTCCACCGTGCGCGCGGGCGCCGACAAGTCGAAGCTCGAGACCCACGCCTGGTTCGCCGGCTTCGGGCCCATCCAAGATCCGAGCATGGTGGTCGTCGTGTTCGTCGAGAACGGCGGCCACGGAAATCTCGCGGCCGCCCCGCTGGCCAAGGCCCTCTTCGAGGCGCGCTTCGGCGTCGCTCCCGCGATGCCCCCGGCGCCCGCGGTCCAGGCCGAGGCCCCGGCCCGGGGCGGGCTCGCGCGCGCGTCGCGCCGGGAGGCGCCGTGATCTCCGGGACGCTCCCGGGTGGGCGCAGGCTCGATCTCGTCGTGCTCGGCTGCGCTCTCGCGCTGGCCGCGCTGGGCGTCCTTTTCGTCGCATCCGCGACGACGGGAACCCGCTTCGACGGCCTCGCGGGGCGGCAGGCCGTCTGGATTGCGGTCGGCCTCGGCGCGATGATCGCCGCGATCCTCTTCGACTACCGGATGCTCCTGAAGTTCTCGTTCGCCATCTACTGCGCGAGCCTCCTGCCGCTGGTGTACCTGCTCGCTTTCGGCCAGCGCATCGCCAACGTTCGGTCCTGGATCCGCTTCGGCCACTTTCAGTTCCAGCCCGCGGAGCTCGCGAAGATCGCGACGGCGCTCCTGGTGGCCTACCTCTTCGAGAACGAGGACGACGCGCGCCTGCACGCGTCGACGATCCTGAAGCTCGGGGCGATCGTCGGCCTGCCCGTGCTGCTCGTGTTCCTCCAGCCGGATGTGGGGCTCGCCCTGACCTTTCTGCCGCTCGTCTTCGTGGGCCTCTACTTCGGGGGGCTGCCGGCGCGTGGCTGGATCGCGATCGTCATCGTGGTGGCGTTGCTCGCGGGCGGCGGCTGGTTCCTGCTCAAGGATTACCAGAAGGCCCGTATCGGGACCTTCCTGAACCCCGACAGCGACGTGCTCGGCTCGGGCTACCAGGTGCGCCAGTCGAAAATCGCCGTGGGCTCGGGCGGGTTCTCCGGCAAGGGCTTCCGGAGCGGCACGCAGAGCCAGCTGCGTTTCCTGCCCGTGCAGCACACGGACTTCATCCTCGCCGTGATCGCCGAGGAGTGGGGGTTCCTCGGCGTGATCCTCGTGCTCGCGCTCTTCGCCGGGCTCTTCTTGCGAGCCCTCAAGCTCGCTCAGACGGCGCGGGATCGGGGAGGCGTGTTTCTCGTGCTCGGCCTGACGGGCATGATGTTCTTCTCGGTCGTGGTCAACGCGTCGATGATGATCGGCCTCGCGCCGACGACGGGCATCCCCCTGCCCTTCGTGTCGTACGGCGGCTCCTCGGTCGCGACGACGTTCCTCGCCATCGGCCTCATTCTCGGCGTCCAGTTCCGACGGTTCGCCAACGCGTGAGGAAAGAGCTCCTCATCAACGCGACCCCTCCCGAGACCCGCGTCGCGGTCGTCGAAGACGGGCGCGTCGTGGAAGTCCTGCACGAGCGGCGCGGCAGGCAGGGCCTCGTCGGCAACGTGTACCTCGGCCGCATCCACCGCGTGCTGCCCGGGATGCAGGCGGCGTTCGTGTCGATCGGACTCGACCGCGATGCGTTTCTCTACGTCGAGGATGCGACCGAGCGCGCGGCCGACCTCGATTTCGGGGAGGCCGAGGCATCCGCGGCGCCGGACGCCCGACCGCAGATCGACGACCTCGTCAAGGAGAACCAGGAGATCGTCGTCCAGGTGACGAAGGATCCGTTCGGCGGCAAGGGGCCGCGCGTGACGACGGCCATCTCGCTCGCCGGGCGCACGCTCGTGTTCCTGCCCGGGGCGAGAGACGTCGGCGTGTCCCGGCGCGTCGCCGACGAGGCGGAGCGCGAACGCCTGCGCGGGATCCTGGAGGGTTTCGGGGCCGGGGGCGGCTTCATCGCGCGGACCGCGGCGCTCGGGAAGACGGCCGAGGAGCTCGCGGCCGATCGCAACTACCTGACGGAGCTGGCGGCGCGCATCGTCAAACGCCGGGACAGCGCGGGGCCGCCCGCCCTTCTGCACCGCGAGCTCGACCTCGCACTGCGCAGCGTCCGCGATCTCGCCTCCGACGACTGCGCCGCGATCCGGGTCGACGACCCGGTCGCGCACGCGCGTCTCGAGGAGTTCCTCGAGGCGGCGGCGCCCGCGCTCAAGCGGCGCCTCGAGCTCTGGGAGGGCCCGGGGCCTCTCTTCGAGTCGAGCGGCGTCGAGGCGGAGATCGAGAACGCGCTGAAGAGCCGCGTGAGCCTGGCCTCCGGCGGCTCGATCGTCATCCACCAGACCGAGGCGCTCGTCGCCGTGGACGTCAACACGGGGCGCTTCGTCGGAAAGAAGGGCCTCGAAGATACGGTCTTCGCGACCAACCGCGAGGCGGCGCCCGAGGTGGCGCGCCAGATCCGACTGCGCGACCTCGGCGGCCTCATCGTCGTGGACTTCATCGACATGGAGGACCCCGGGCACCGCCAGGAGCTCTTCGAGCTCTTCGAGGCGGAACTCGCGAAGGATCGCGCCCGCACGCGAATGCTCCCCGTCTCGGAGTTCGGCCTGATCGAGATCACCCGGCAGCGCTCCCGCGGCAACCTCGAGCGGGTCCTGACGCACGCGTGTCCGGCCTGTTCGGGCAACGGCCGCGTGCGAACCGACATGACGGCGGCGCTCGACCTGCGCCGCGCGCTCCTGCGGCCGCCGTCCCTGTTCACCGCCGGCGAGGTGGTGCAGGTCCGAGTGCGGCCCGGCGTGGCCGGATTGCTGGCCGAGGATCCGTCCCTCGTGGCCGACGCCGAGACGAGTCTCGGGATTCGCCTCGAGCTCGTTCCCGACGGGGCCGTCGGGCCGGAGGGGTTCGAGATCCTCCGCGGCTAAATCCCTGCTTCTGAAAAAGTTAGCCGCTGAAATAATCGCGGCCCTCGACCCGTTGTTCAGGGCAGCACGCGATACCTTCCTTCCCGGCCCCGACACAAAATAAGTCGGGGCCGCCTTTTTTTTGGGCGCTCATTTTCTGATCTGTTTGAGCGTGGCCGGCGCGAGGTCCCCGCTGCGCCCACTGACCCTCCGCCCGTCGAGGCAGGTCTACGGCAGCGGTTGGAGCCCGAAGAGCGGCAAAGTGACGACGTTTCTAAGCCCGGCGGGGGCGTCGACGATGAACGGCACGGCGTTGACGACCGTTCCGACGGTCGCGCGGT
>DATMNJ010000296.1:0-2024 GCA_035569175.1 Thermoanaerobaculia bacterium
GATCCGGAAGCCCGCGGCCCCCACGTCGAAGGAGGAGAAGTAACGGGGACCCGACGCGCCGGCCGGAAAGAGACGAAACTCCTGGGCATTCACCCGAACGCCGGCTGAAAGGAGTGCGGCGGCCACCAGCATCCCTCGCCACGCCCGTCGAGGCCCCTCGCCCCCGAAGAGATCCACTCGGGTTCCGCTCATACCTCTGCCTCCTTCATGACGACTCAGGGTGACCCCCGCGGGAAGGCGTCGCCGATGGTGGGCCCGTGCCACTTTCCGTGATTGATGTCGTACTGGTATCCGATCTGGGTGTACGGAATCCGGATCACGTCGAAGAGAAAGTAGAGGATCTTTCCCCACCAGATTTTGTCGGGCACGCCGGCCGCGTGCAGGATCTCGACGAAGTTGACGCCGATGAAGGCGCCGATCTGCCTTTCCCGCACGTCGGGATTCGCAAAGGGATACCCCTTCGAGCCGTACGTCAGCGAGAACAGGAGGAACCGGGCCGGCCCAGGATCGAAGTGCGCGCGTTGTGCGAGCCCCGCAATCTTCAAATCGCCCGAGTAGATCAACTGCGTGTAGTCCGTACCGAAGCCCCCATACGGGCAGCACACGACCGGAGGCCTCGGCACCAGTCCCGCCGAGAAGCCGACCAGGTCTCCGACCCCGAAGTGAGCGATCGCCAGGTACGTCGCCGCGCCGAGCGCGTCCATCGTGAGGTCTTCGTACGAGAAGCCGTAGCGGCCGCGCCCGTCGCCGAGCTCCGTCACGAAGCCCGCGAACGTGGAGACGCCGGCTCCCAGCAGCCGTGCCTGGTCGATCGGCATGCCGAGCTCCGAATAGACCCCCGTGAGGAGTTTGGCGACCATGTAATACGACACGAAGTGGGAAGCCTTGTCGGCGCCCCCGGCATAGGTGTGCTGCCCGAAGAACCCTTCGTTGGTGAAGTGGAACTTCTGGTTCGGGCCGTCGGAGAAGGAGTTGTACGCGGACCCGGCCAGCGTCGCGACGGAGACCGCGCCGATCCAGAATTTCTTCGGCGGCTTCGCGCCGGTCGCCGCCTCCGGCTCTTCCCCTGGAACTGAGGCGACTCCGACCCTCTCGAGCGTCGAACCCGCCAACGCCCACGCCGGCATGCCCTCCCCGCCGGAGAGCTCGGCCGCCGCGACGACGGAGGCGAACGATTCCTCGAACCCGTCTCCGTGCGCCGCCGCCCGAAGCTCGGTGAACGACTCGGCCGAAGCGGTCGCCGCGACGAAGCAGACGACCAGGGCGCCACGGGCCGGGCGCGCGACGCGATCTCTCACTGTGATCCTTGCGGCGCCAGGGGAAACCACCGGCGCGCCAGCAGCAGCATCGGCGGCCGGACCAGACGCGTGAAGAACGCGACGAAGAAGGCTCCGCCGATGACGACGACCGCCAGCGGCTTCTGGGTCTGGGCGCCGATGGCGTTCGAGAGGGCCGCCGGCAGCAGTCCGAGCATCGCCACGAGGCTCGTCATGAGGACCGGTCGGAATCCCCGCTCCGCTCCCTTGCGGATGCCGTCCTCGACGCCTTCCCCGGCGCGCCAAAAGTTCTGGGTGTACGTGCAGACCAGGATGCCGTCCTGGATGGCGATGCCGAAGATCGAGATGAATCCCATGGCCGCCGAAACCGAAACGTGGATGCCCGTCACGAACAGCGCGAGCAGGCCGCCCGAGCACGCGAGGGGAATCGTCAGGAGCACGATCACGGTCTCGGGGACGCGGCGGACCGAGCCGTACGCGAGCAGCGCAATGAGGGCGAGCGTCAGGGGAACGATCAGCGCGAGCCGCCTCTCGGCGTCCTTGAGCTCGTTGATCTCCCCCGCCCACTCGAGGTGCGTGTCGTAGGGAAGCGTGACCGTCTTCTCGATCTGCGCATGCGCCGCGTCGAGCGTGCTCTTCAGGTCGCGTCCGCGGACCGAGAACTTGACGGGCACGTAGCGGTGGTTGTCCTCGCGATAGACCGCGGCGGGACCTTCTTCCTCGCGGATCACGGCGATCTGGCCGAGC
>DATMNJ010000297.1:0-6065 GCA_035569175.1 Thermoanaerobaculia bacterium
GTGCTCGAGCAGCTCATCCGGCACCCATTCTCGGAAGGCCTGCGGCCGGGGAGGCCGTCGTGAAAGCCTCGGCGGACAGGATCCTGTACCTCTCTCGCGTCATCCTGAAAACGCTCAAGGAGAGTCGCAACCTCGAGCAGAAGTCCGACGACGAGACGGCTCGGCGTGCGGTCGTCCGGGAGCTGACCGACAGTTACGCCGAGCTCGACGGTCTCGAGGAGAAGGTGAGAGCGGCCCTGGCCAAACGCAAGAATCTCTCCGAAACCGAGCGAGATTTTCAGTTCTCCCGGGCCCTCGAGGACGAGCTGAGGAAGCACGGCGGATAAATCAACCGTAGAAATCACTTAACCTACTGATTATAAGTAATATTAACGCTATAAAACTGTAGCTAATTCAGAGCCATCGCCAGTGGGCTCCGGGAGCTGGCGAAGGGGTTGTCAGCCGCACAATGGGTCGGTACAATTGGTCCGATGGCGGGCCAATTGGATCTAGCCAGCATCAGCATCGACAGGGACGCCGGTCCGCCTCTGGCCGATCAGGTCTATTCCGCGATCGAGCGCTGGATTTCGGCTGGGACCCTCCTCGAGAACACGCGTCTGCCGACCACGCGCGAGCTGGCGGCGGCGCTCGGCATCAACCGTGGGTCCGTCCAGACCGCCTACCGCCGGCTACAGGAAAGCGGCCTCGTCGCCGGCCGCGTCGGCAGCGGAACCGTCGTGCGCGGACGGCGGGTAGCGGCGGACAAGCCGCTGCGCATCGAGGATCTGCTGTCGCGTCGGGCCGCCGAGCTCTTCGACGAGACTCCCCTGTCCGCGAAGGCGCCGTGGGTGGCCGATTTTTCCCGCCTCGCACCGGACGAGCGGTTCTTTCCGCTCGAGGAGTTCACGCGGACGCTCGCCTACGCCTGGAGCCGGCGGCGTGAACTCTGGCAGTACGCTCCCCCTCTCGGGCTCGAAGAGCTGCGCAGCGAGGTCTCGCGCCGCCTCTCGGAAATCGGCGTCCTGCGGTCGGCCGAGGAGATCCTCATCGTGAGCGGCGCCCAACAGGGTCTGGACCTGCTCTTCCGAACCTTCACCGACCCCGACGACGTCGTGGCGGTCGAGTCCCCCACGTATTCCGGGGCGCTGACGCTGGCACGCCTTTCGGGCGTATCGGTGCTGTCGCTGCCCATGGACGAACAGGGACCCGATCCCCGACCGCTGCTCTCGCGCGGCGCCAAGCTCGTGTACGTGATGCCGGAGCGCCAGAACCCGACCGGCATCACGACGAGCGAGCCGCGGCGCGCGGCCATGCTCGAAGCCGCCGTGTCGGCCGGTGCGCTCGTCATCGAGGACGGGTACGAGGAGCCCGAGCCGGGGCGCCTGCCGCTCGCGGCCCGAGAGCTCGACCGCACCGTGTGGCTCGGGACGCTCTCGAAGGACCTCGTGCCCGGATTTCGCATCGGCTGGATCGCCGCGGCGCGTCCGATCGTCGAGCGGCTCGCGCGCATGAAGCGAGCCACGGACTTTCAGACGCCGGTGCCCCTGCAGGCCGCGGTGGCCGCGTTTCTTCGGGCGGGCGCCGACCGCAAGGCGCGCGCGAACCGCGCCGAGGAAGTCGCCCTGCGCGCCTCGGCGGCGGCGGCGGCCCTGGCCGAGCATTTGCCGGGGGTCTCGTGGTGGGGCGGCGAGGGTTCGAATCCGCTCTTCTGGCTCCACCTGCCGGAGGGCGTGTCGGGACGGAGGGTCGCGGAGGCGGCGGCCGCGCTCGGCGTGGCCGTGGCGCCGGGGCAGGATTTCGATCCGCGGGGGGAGGATCGCTCCAACGTTCGGCTTTCCGTGTCGCGCGTGGAGCGGCGGGACGTCGAGCCGGGGATCGCGCTTCTCGGGCAGGCCGTCCGGCAGGTGCAATCGGGATCGCGCGTGGCGCTGGCCGCGCCGGTGGTGTGAGGGATCGGACAGAAAGGAACGACCAATGTCGACGACAGAATCTTTCCGGCTCAAGGTAGGACTGGCCGAAATGCTCAAGGGCGGCGTCATCATGGACGTCGTCAACGCCGAGCAGGCGAAGATCGCGGAAGCCGCGGGTGCCGCGGCCGTCATGGCGCTCGAGCGGGTGCCCGCGGACATCCGCCGGGACGGGGGAGTCGCGCGCATGTCGCCGGTCTCCAAGATCCGGGAGATCCAGCGGGCGGTCTCGATCCCCGTCATGGCCAAGTGCCGCATCGGGCATCTCGCCGAGGCGCGCGTGCTCGAGGCCCTGAAGGTGGACTTCATCGACGAGTCCGAGGTCCTGACCCCCGCCGACGAGGCGAACCACGTCTACAAGCACGACTTCACGGTGCCTTTCGTGTGCGGCTGCCGCAATCTGGGCGAGGCGTTGCGCCGGATCGGCGAGGGCGCCGCGATGATCCGGACGAAAGGGGAGGCAGGCACCGGCGACATCGTCCATGCCGTCAAGCATCTGCGCGAGGTCCACCAGGAGATCCGGATGCTCACGCAGCTCTCGAAGGACGAGCTCATGGCGGCCGCCAAGCGCCTGCAGGCGCCGTTCGAGCTCGTCGTCGAGGTGGCCGAGAAGGGCAAGCTTCCGGTGCCGAACTTTGCCGCCGGCGGCATCGCGACGCCCTCGGACGCGGCGCTCTGCATGCAGCTCGGCGCCGAGGCGGTCTTCGTCGGGTCGGGGATCTTCAAGTCCGACGATCCCGAGAACCGCGCCCGGGCGATCGTGAAGGCGACCACCCACTGGCGGGATGCCCAGGCCCTCCTCGCGGCCGAGGAATCGCTCGGCTCGGGCATGAAAGGCATCGAGGCGGCGAGTCTTCCGGAAGAGGCCCAGATGCAGACGCGCGGATGGTGATCGAAGGCGGAGGCCCGGGGCAGGAGGCCGAGAGCCTGGCCGTCGCCGTACTTGCGCTCCAGGGAGACTTCGAAGCGCACCGCAGGGCGCTCGAGGAGATCGGGGTCGCGAGTTTCGAGGCCAGGCGACCGGCGGATCTGGCGCGCGCCGGCGGGTTGATCATTCCCGGAGGGGAGTCCACGACGCTCTGGAAGTTCTTCGAGGCCGAGCCGTGGGAAGAGGCCTTTCGGGCGTTGGCTGCCACGGGGCGTCCGGTGCTCGGAACGTGCGCTGGTGCGATCGTCCTCGCGCGCGAGGTTTCCAACCCGCCCCAGAAGGGCCTCGGCCTCGTCGACGTCGAGATCGAGCGCAACGCCTACGGCAGGCAGGTGGACTCCTTCATCGCCGAGGTCGAGAGCCCCGCGCTCGGGCCGCCGATGCCTGCGGTGTTCATCCGGGCTCCGCGAATTCGCAGCGCGGGACCGGGCGTCGAGATCCTCGCGCGCCATGCCGGAGAGCCCGTGCTCGTCCGCCAGGGCAACGTGGTTGCGGCCACGTTTCATCCGGAGCTGACCGGTGATCGCCGGCTGCACCGGCTGCTCTTCGCGGCGACGACCGCACGGAGGAGGAGCGCATGAGCCTGGTGCGAACCGAAGTCCGCGACGAGATCGCGATCCTCATGCTCGACCGGCCGAAGGCGAATGCGTTTTCGCCCGACCTCGTCGCGGAGCTCTCGGCGGCGCTGGCGGCGCAGGGCAGGGCCCGGGCCGTAGTGCTCGCCTCGGCGCTTCCCGGCATGTTCTCCGCGGGCTGGGACCTGCCGCTGATCGTCGACAGTGACCGGCCGGCGATGCGGGACTTCGTCGCGGAGTACAGCGCCCTCGTGCGGCAGATCTTCGTCTTCGGGCCGCCGGTCGTCGCCGCGCTGCCCGGCCATGCCATCGCGGGCGGCCTGATCGCGGTCATGGGCGCCGACGAGAGGATCGCGGCCGAGGGCAAAGGGAAGTTCGGGCTCTCGGAGGTCATCCTCGGGGTCTCGGTTCCCGCGTCTCTCATGGAGCCCTTCCGCCACGTCCTGGGCCCGCGGCGGATGGAACGGCTGGCCGCGACCGGGGAGAACGTGACGGTCGAAGGCGCGCTGGCGATCGGTCTCGTGGACCAGGTCGTCCCGGCCGGGGAGCTACTCGACCGGGCGGTCGAGCGGGCGCGCCTGCTGGCCGGGCTTTCGGGCGCGGCTTACGCCGCGATCAAGCTGCGCTCGCGGGCGGCGGCGGTCGCACGCTTCGACGCGGCGGGCGACCACGACCCCTTCCTCGACTTCTGGTTTTCGGAGGACGCGCAGTTCCGGATTCGCGACATGGTGGCGCGGCTCAAGAGTCGCGAGGCGTGATCCCGGCCGACGAGATTCTCGAGGCCCTCGATCTGTCCCGGGCCGAGCCGGGCATCGGCTTTCTCGAGGCCCTCTTCGTGCGGTTCAACGCGAAGGTGCCCTTCGAGAACGCGTCGAAGATCGTTCGCAACGCCGAAGTCGCCGACGGGGCCGCGAAGCCGCGCAGGCCGGACGTCTTCTGGGAAGAACACCTCGAGAGCGGGACCGGCGGGACCTGCTTCGCCCGGGTCGCCGCCTTCCAGGCGCTGCTGACGGAGCTCGGGTTCCGGAGCCGGCGGCTGCTCGGCAGGGTGCAGCGCGATGACGATCACGCCGCCTTGATCGTCGAAACGGCGGCGGGGGAGTCGATCGTGGACGTCGGGTTCCCGCTTCCGGCGATCCTGCCGGCCCGCGCCGGAGTGGTGGCAACCGCCCTCGGTGAGCTCGAGGTCGGCCAAACGGCCCGCGGTTTCCGGGTCGAATTCCGCGAGGGAGTTCCCGAGGGCCCGCGCGCCCTCGAGGTGTTTTCCGCGCCCGTTGCGGAGGAGCGGTTCGCCGGCCTGTGGCGCGAGACGTTCCAGCCCGGATCCCGCTTCCTCCTCGACCTCTGCCTGCGCCGCGATCTGGGAAACCGCATCCTCTCGTACGCGGCCGGCCAGCTGCGCGTGGACGATCTCCACTCGCGACTGCGGCTGCCGCTCGCAATCGCCCCGGAAGCAGCGCTCGCCGAGCACTTCGGCGTGGATGCCGGAATCCTCGCGCGCGCGTTCGCCGTCGTGGGCCGACCGGTCCCGGCCGCCGAGGAGCCGACGCTGACCGCGTATCTCGAGACGAGCGCCCCTGCCGCACAGGCCTTCGGCGCGATCGCGACGGCGAGCGGCTACCGCCGCCTCGTCGGCGGAATCGCCGAGGTCGTGACCCAGACCGACGTGGCCGGCGGCTTCCGGATCGCGCTCGCCGCGCCGGAGGGGCGCGTGGCCGTGGGCCTCGAGGACGAGGTCGTCGTGGATCCGGCGGCCAAGCGGATCTCGGTCAGGCGGTCCCAGGGCGCGAGCACGTTTCTCTCCTCGTACCGGACGCTCGAACGG
The DNA here is from genome assembly GCA_035569175.1 of Thermoanaerobaculia bacterium. Lineage (GTDB taxonomy): Bacteria > Acidobacteriota > Thermoanaerobaculia > UBA5066 > Gp7-AA6 > DAHUXD01. The sequence continues at coordinate 5,275 of DATMNJ010000297.1, forward strand.
GGGGGAAAGACGTATCTGCTGCGCGAGACGGTGCTGCCCGGCCGGCGTGACGAGCTTCTGAGAAACGATTCCCTGCGCGGCCGCTTCGCCGGTTCGCTCGCCGTGGACCTGCTCGCCTGGGCGCGGATGCTCTGAGCCCGGGCGAGTCTAGAACCGAAAGCTGCGCTCCGACTCGAGCAGGCGCAACCGCGGCTCCCTGAGCGCGGTGACCTCGCGCCGGATGCGCGAGAGCGAGGGCGGCTTCATGTGGTACAGGTACACGGGCACGCGCGTCGGGACCTTGGCGAGCTCACCCGGCAGCTGGCGCGGCGTCAGGTGGCAGGAGGCGCGCGCGACGGCGGCCTGGGCGTCGGAAAACGAGACCTCGAGAAAGATCGCCTTCAGATCCGAACGGCCGCGCGCGTGCGCCCAGAGCCGTTCGGTCGGCATCGTGTCGCCCGAAAAGAGCACGGCGCGCCCGGGCTTCGAAACGAAGTACCCGTACGCCGGCACGATGTGGTCCACCGGCAGCGGCACGAGCGTCATGCCGCCTGCCCGGAAGGATTTTCCCGCGACGACGGGGCGATACACGAGCGTCGGCTTCGCGCGCGAGGGCAGGCGCGTGAAGTCCGGCCAGGTCACGCCGTTGAAGAGGTGGCGGCGCAGCGACGCGAGCACAGGTGCCGGCGCGACGACCTCGAGGGGTTGCTCGCGCCCGTAGAGGTTTTCGACCAGGAAGGGCAGCGACGCGACGTGGTCGAAGTGGGCATGCGTGAGGACGACGCGCCGGATGCGGCGCTGGGCCGCCAGCG
>DATMNJ010000298.1:0-25501 GCA_035569175.1 Thermoanaerobaculia bacterium
CTTGTTGGTCGCGATGGCCTTCACCTTGGGCGCCCTGGCCGGCGGCCGGCCCTCCTTCGCTTTCATGAAGGTCAGGGAGTCTACCCTGCTGGCCCCGGACCCCGGCCGGGCGCCGGGAAGCGCTCCAACGCCGGCCGTCCCGTCCCCGGTCGCCACAGGGCGGCCCGGCGGCAAAAAATCTTATGTATGCTAAGCTTCTCTGGAATAACGACATAGTGTCAGGGTTTTCACCGACAGAAACCGGCACTGTTACTGCATTGCTGTGGGTTGCGTAAAACAAGCATGAGGCAACAGGCAACACTCCGAACGACTGTTTCGATCGACGGCGTCGGCCTCCATTCGGGCCACCCTGCTCGAGCCCATTTTCACCCCGCCCCCGTCGACCACGGGCTGGTCTTCGTCCGGCGGGAGCATGCGGGCCAGCCCGTTCCGGCCGAACTGCCCTCGGCGTCCACCTTTGACTACGCCACCACCCTCAAGCGCGGTGACGTGTCCATCGGGACGGTGGAACACGTCCTGGCCGCGGCGGCCGGCCTCGGCCTGGACAATTGCCTGATCGAGATCGAGGGGCCGGAGGTTCCGATCCTCGACGGCTCGGCCCTCCCCTTCGTCCGGCTCTTCCATGCGGCGGGGTTCGAGCGGCAGGACTCCATGGTCCGGCCCCTCGAGCTGGACCGGCCGGTGGAAGTCCTTCGGGACGACAAACGCGTGTCCTTCGAGCCCGGCGGCCCCGGGCTGACGATCACCTACGAGATCGACTTCCCGCACCCCTTCGTCGGAAAGCAGGAGCTGACGTTCACGGTCCGGCCCGAGGAGTTCGCCTCCCGGATCGCGCCCGCCCGCACGTTCGGGTTCGCCCGCGACGTCGCCGAGCTGCGCGCCCGCGGCCTCGCGCGGGGAGGGAGCCTGCACAACGCCGTCGTCCTGGACGACACGGGCATCCTGTCCGGCCCGTTGCGCTTCCGCGACGAGTTCGTGCGGCACAAGGTCCTCGATCTCATCGGCGACCTCGCCTTGCTCGGCCGTCCGCTCAATGGCCACATCCACGCGCGCAAGGCGGGCCACGCGGTCCACATCGAGTTCGCGCGCGCCCTGCAGGCCGCCCTCACGAGCCCCGCCGTCGAAATCGCCCAGGACACCGCCTCGAACGTCCGGGCGTTCGGGAGACAGTAGCCCTAGTCTTCCTCGAGCAGCTTCGTCTCGAGCACCTGGTCCGCGCTGAATCCTTCGATGCGAAGGTAGTGTTCCGCCGCGGCAAAGAGCGCGTCGGCGGGCGCAAGGCCGACGATCTCGGAGCCGACGATGGCGACGCCGTGGCGCTGCGCCTCCGAGCGCACGCACTCGAAGACCCGATGGAGCGGCGTCTTGCGGAAGTTCGTCATGTTGATCGACACCTGGACGATTCCGCGGTCCGCGAGGTCGACGCCCATCGCCTTGACGTAGCGAAAGCCCCCCGATAGGTGGCGGATCGCCTTGGCGATGCGATCGGCCACTGCGAGGTCTTTCGTGGCGAGGTTGACGTTGTAGGCGATCAGAAACGGGCGCGCGCCGACGGCGACCGCGCCGGCCGAAGGGTGCGGCGCGGCGGGGCCGAAGTCGGGAGCCCAGCGGGAGTCCTTCATCTTCTCCGCGAAACCCTCGAACTGGCCCTTTCGGACCTCGGCGAGGTTGCGGCGGTGCTCCGAGGTTGCGGAGTCTTCGTACAGATACACCGGAACTCCGAATTGTTCGCCGATGGCGGCGCCCACTTCGCGGGAGAGCGCGACGCACTCCTCCACGGAAGTCCCGCGGACGGGGATGAACGGCACCACGTCCACGGCGCCCATTCGCGGGTGCTCGCCCTTGTGGTTGCGCAAGTCGATGCGCGCGACCGCCTCGCGAAACAGGGCAAGGACGCCGGCCCGGACGGCGGGCGCGTCGCCCACGAAGGTCAGTACGCTGCGGTTGTGCGCCCCGTCGGAGGACACGTCCAGCAGCCGCACGCCCGGGGTCGCGCGAACGGCGGAGGCCATGGCCTCGACGGCTCCCCGATCCCGCCCCTCGGAGACGTTGGGCACGCACTCGATGATCGTTCTCATGTAAGTTCCTGACCGGGCAGTTTATAATCTCCCGCAACGTGAAAGAGACCTTCCAGTTCCTTCCGGCGGCCCCCGGGGGCGGCGCGTGAGCGGAGCCGAGTCCGGGGCCTACCCCGGGAACCCTTCGCTGCCCCGGGAGGTCCGGGACAAGATCCTGTCGACCTTCCGCCATACCCTCAACCTGTTCAAAGAAGGCAAGGCGGAGGACTGCGTCATCGGATGCGACTTCATCCTGAAGATGGATCCCCGGTTTGCCCCCGCCCGGCAGCTCATGGAGAAGGCGAAGAACCCGTCGAGCGCGGTCGACGTCGACGGGCTCGAGTCCCTCGTCTCCGAGACCCCGACCCGCCAGGATCGGGTCGCCTCGGCCGACACGGACCGCCTCCTCGTAAGGGCCGTCGAGAGCCTCAATGCGCGTGACTTCGACGCCACGATCGCCGCGGCCGAGCAGGTTCTGCAGATCCTGCCGGGCAACCACAACGCCACCGAGATCCTCCGCAAGGCCCGGGAAAAGAAGAACGCCCAGCCGCAGTTCGAGGCCGCCCGCCAGCGGGCGATCGCCGCGCTCGAGGGCAACCGCGTCGGGGAAGCCAGGGCGGCGCTCGAGAAAATGCGGGGCCTCGATCCCGAGCATCCGGCGGTCGGGTTGCTCGAACGAAAGCTGGGCGCGCTCGCGCCACCCCCGGCGCCCGAGCTCGGCGAATCCACCAATCCCGGCTTCCCGGTGCCGCCGGGTCCGGAGCCTTCCCCGGGCGGGGGGCTCGGCGATCTCTCGCTCGATTCGCTCTCCCTGGACGACGACAGCCCGGCCGTCGTCCAACCGCCCGCCGACTTCGGCACGGGCGACGCGACCGGACCGCTTTCGTTGTCGGGACGCGGCGTCTCTCACGACGCTCCCGACGTCTTCGCGAGCGACGCTGGCAAGGGCAGGAGCGCGCCGAACTTCTGGAGCGACCCGCCGGCCGACGCGAGCGATCTCGGAAGCCTCTCCCTCGACGAGCCGGAGACGGCGGGCCATTCCGCACCCGCCTTCGCCGACGTCCCGTCGCCCGTGTTCTCGCCTGCGCCCCAGGCCGCGCCCGAGCCACCCTCCCAGCAGCAGGAGATCGCCTCCCTCATCGAGCGCGGCGACGAAGCGGCGCGCGCCGGCAATCGCCAGCAGGCGATCGAGATGTGGTCCCGCATCTTCCTGATCGACATCAACAATTCGGACGCGGTCGGCCGCATCGAGAAGGTCCGACAGGAGATGTCGGAGGGCAACAAGCGCGTGGCCGACGCGTTGAAACGCGGGCGCGAGGCCTTCGAAGCCGGCGATTTCACGGGCGCGCGCGAGGCGTTCCTGCAGGTGCTGGCCTTCGACGAGACCGACGCGACGGCGCGCTCCTACATCGACCGCATCGAGTCGGAGCTCGCGCGCCCGTCCGCGGGGCTCGACCTCTCACGCAAGTCGCCCCAATCCGACATCCTGTCCGAAGAGATGGCCGACGCCGCCGCGCCCGAGATCGAAGCGGACTTCGAGCCGGAGCCCGCGATCGGAAAAGAGACCGCGGCCACGACGACAACCCGGCGCCCCCTCGACCGCCGCTTCGTGATGGCCCTCGGGGCGGCCATGGCGCTCGCGATCGCCGTGGGAGGCTACCTGATGCTGCGGCCCGCCCGTGGCAAGTCGGTGGCCAGGGGTGCCTCCGAGAGCGGTCCGTCCCTGGAACACGCCACCGCGCTCTTCAAGGAAGGCAAAGTGACGGAGACGATCGCGGAGCTGCGCCAGATCGCTCCGGAGAATCCGGATTACGCCCGGGCGCAGAAGCTCCTGGGGTCTCTGACACGCAAGTCGGACGGCACGGCGGCCGGCGGATCCTCCGAGACGGCCTCCGGCGAGAAGGCCGAGGCTCCGCCGAGCGGGCCGCCGCCCGAGGCGCTTCGCCAGCGGCAGGAGGCGGAGAAGGCGCTCGCCGAGAAGCGTTACATCGAGGCCCTCACGGCCTTCAACCTCGCGGCCCCGTCCTTCCAGCAGGATCCCAGCTTTGCGCAGTCGCTCGGCGCGGCCTCCGAGAAGGTCAGCGAGCTGACGCCGGCGGTCAAGCTGTACAACGAAGGCGAATACGAGACGGCGATCCCCATCCTGTGGCGGCTCTTCCAGGCCGACCGCGACAACCAGGACGCGAAATCCTACCTGCTCCGCAGCTACTACAACCAGGGGATCACGCAGCTGCAGAACGGCCTCTACCCGAAGGCGGCCGAGAGCTTTCGGGAAGTGCTCGCGGTGGATCCCGCCGATGCCGACGCGATCCGCCACAAGAAGTTCGCCGAGCACTTTGCCAAGGGCGATCTCGACCTCATGGGCCGCATCTACGTCCGGCACGTCCAGCAGCGGCCCTAGCCGCAAGCTCCATGACCGATCCGGGCAACGCCGCGCCCCTCGAGGACTTCCCGCTCCAGGAAGAGGACGGGGGGGATCTGCCCCGGACTCGGCAGCTCTCGGACCTGGCGCAACTGGACGGCGAGCGCCGAGCCGCCGCTCCCTACGGCGCCCGGCTCTCCGCCGCGGCCGCCGACGCCGCCGCGATCCTGCTCCTGGCCGCCCTGGCCATTCTCGGCGCGCGCGTGGCGACGGGCCAGGCTCCCCGGCCGGCTGGCCTGCCGTGGGCGTTCGTGTTTCTCGTCTACCTCTCGCTCTTCGCGACCGTTCCCGCGCTCGTCATCTTCGGCCGGACCGTGGGCATGGCGATCTCCGAGCTCTCGGCGCGCTCGGGACCCGAAGCGGGGTTGCCGGTGGACGCGGCCCTGCGCCGCTGGGCGGGGACGCTGGCCACCGCGGCGACGGCGGGTCTGCTCCTGCTCTGGACCCGGCGCAGCCCCGAGCTGCCGACGCCCGCCGACCGTCTCTCGGGCCGCCCGCTCTCTCTTGACTAAACGGAGTCGGGCGCCGCTGCGGGTCGCCGTCGCGCAGATCGATACGACCGTCGGCGACTTTCCCGGCAACGTCGCGAAGATCCTGGCGTACGGGCGCCGCGCCGAGCAAGCCGGGGCCGACCTGGTCCTCTTCCCCGAGCTGGCCGTCTGCGGATATCCGCCCCGGGACCTCGTCGAGCGCGCGTCGTTCGTCACGGCCACCGAGGCCGCCGCGGACCGGATCGCCCGGGCCACGGGCGAGACGATGTGGGTCTTCGGTGCCCTCGCGGCGAACGGGGGCTCGAGCGGCCGCAAGGTGTTCAACGCCGCCGTCGCGGCACGGCGCGGCCGGCGCGTCGCCCTCTACCGCAAGCGGCTGCTCCCGACCTACGACGTGTTCGACGAGGGCCGCTACTTCGAGCCCGGCGACCGGTCGCTCGTGCTGCGCCTCGGGGGCCGCCGCGTGGCGGTCACGATCTGCGAGGACATCTGGAACGACAAGACGTTCTGGAAGCGGCCGCTCTACGACACCGATCCGGTGGCGGAATTGAAACCGCTCGGCCTCGACCTGCACGTCAACATCTCGGCCTCCCCCTACACGCTCGGAAAGAACCGGCTGCGCCGCCGCATGATGGAACGGATCGCGAAACGGACGGGGATTCCTCTCGTCCATTGCAATCTGGTCGGCGGCAACGACGGCCTCGTTTTCGACGGAGCCTCCACGGCCTTCGACGCACGCGGCCGCCTCGTGGGCGCGGCCCTCCGCTTCGAGGAGGATTTCTGGACGATCGACGTTCCGGGAGGGAGGGGCCCGGCCCCTCCCGAGGTCGCGGCAGTTCCCGGCCTGCGACGGGCTCTGGTGCTCGCCCTCGCGGACTACGCGGACAAGTGCGGTTTCAAGACGGCGGTGCTCGGCCTCTCGGGCGGCATCGATTCGGCGGTCACCGCCGCGCTCGCGGCCGAGGCCCTCGGCCCCGAGCGGGTCCTCGGCGTCGCGCTGCCGGGGCCCTACAACTCGGAGGGATCGATCCGGGACGCGAAGGACCTGTCGAGCCGGCTCGGCATCGGCTACGCGGAGATTCCGATCGGCGGGGTCCTCCAGGCCTACCGCGCGACGCTCGGGCCCTTCGTCGGCATGGACGGTCCCTCGCCCACCGAAGAGAACCTCCAGGCCCGCATCCGCGGTGCCATCCTCATGGCCCTCTCCAACCGCTTCGGGCACCTCGTGCTCTCGACCGGCAACAAGTCGGAGATCGCCGTGGGCTACTGCACGCTGTACGGCGACATGGCCGGCGGTTACGCCCTGATTTCCGACGTGCCCAAGACGCTCGTCTACGCGCTGGCCGCCGAGCTCAATCGCGACGGCGAACGCATCCCGCATGCCACGATCGTGAAGGAGCCTTCGGCCGAGCTGCGTCCCAACCAGAAGGACAGCGACACTCTCCCGCCGTACGACCGCCTCGACCCGCTCGTCGACGCCCTCGTGGACCGCGCGCTTCCGGTCGCCCAGGCGGCCCGACGCGCCGGCGTCTCGAAGACGGTCGCGCAGGACATTTCCCGGCGCATCGATCGCAACGAATACAAGCGGCGGCAGATGCCCCCGGGGCCGAAGGTGACCGCGCGGTCCTTCGGCGAGGGACGCCGCTATCCGATCGCCCAGAAGTTCCGTGGCTGAGACCTCCGAGCGGTACGCCTGGAAGGAGATTCCAGGCTCTTCCCACGACCTGCTGCGCCGCCGCATCCGGACCCTGCCGGCGGGGCTGCGCCTGCTCGACCTCGGCGCCGCCGGAGGGCATCTCGGGCGCGCGGTCCGCGACCGCTGCGCCTTTCTGGCCGGCGTCGAACCCGACGCCGCGCTCCCGCCCTCGGCGCGCGAGGGCTACGACGATTGGCGTGCGGCCGACGCCCTCGGCTGCGGCGACTGGAACACGCCCTTCGACGCGGTCGTGTGCGCCGACGTGCTCGAGCACCTCGCCCGCCCCGAGGAGCTGCTCGCCCGCATCCGGGGCTGGCTGCGCGGCGGGGGAACCCTGCTCGTCTCACTGCCGAACGTCGCGAACGTGACGGTGCGCGCCGGACTGCTGCTCGGGCGTTTTCCATATGCCGAGCGCGGCATTCTCGACCGCACCCACCTGCGCTTCTACACGCGCCGCACCGCGGCCGAGCTCCTCGGCGCAGCGGGCTTCGACGTCCGGTTCATCCAGGCGACGGCGATGCCTTACGAGCTCGCCCTCCCGGTTTTCGGGCGCGCCCCGCTGGCGGGGCCGACGCGGGCCTTCGCCGGCGCTTCCGCCCGCCTCTGGCCGACGCTCTTCGGTTACCAGTTCGTCCTCGAGGCGGTGAAGCGGTGACGGAGGTCGCCTCCCTCGTCGTTCCCGCCTTCAACGAATCCGGCCGCATCGAGAACTGCATCCGCTCCGTGGCGCGGTGGGCGACCTCGCGGCCGGGAGGCTGGGAGTGGGAAGTGATCCTCGTGGACGACGGCTCGACCGACGACACCGCCGCCCGGGCCCGGCGCATCGCCGCCGAGGAGACGCTGGACCTCGAGGTCGTCTCCTACGGCGCGAACCGCGGCAAGGGCGCCGCGATCCGGGCGGGCGTTCTGGCGTCCTCGGGCGATCCCGTCCTCGTCTCCGACACCGACCTGTCCACGCCGCTCTCGGAGTGGGTGAAGCTGGCCGAACGCCTTCCGACGCACCCCGTCGCGATCGGCTCGCGGGCCATGGAACAGCACCTCGTCCGCAGGAGGCAGCCCTTCTACCGCCAGTTCATGGGCCGCACCTTCAACCGGTTCGTGCGCCTCCTGACGGTCCACGGCATCGGCGACACGCAGTGCGGCTTCAAGCTCTTTCGCGGCGACCTCGCGCGGGACCTCTTCGCCGCGGCGCGCATCGACCGCTTCGCCTACGACGTCGAGATTCTCTTCCTCGCGCAGCGCCGCGGCATCGCGATCGCCGAGGTCCCGGTCATCTGGGTCAACTCGCCCGAGTCGAAGGTGTCGGTGGTCCGGGATTCGGCGCGGATGCTCTTCGACCTGTTCCGGATCCGCTGGATGCACCGATAAACCGCACCGCGAGCCCCGCCGCGAGCAGCGGCGCGAGGGCCGCGGCCGTGCGCCGGAGGGTCGTTTCGACGAGCCAGGCCGGACCGCGGACGGCGAAGGCGGGGATGACCAGGTAGGCCGCGAGGGCCGCGGCCGCGAGAAGCAGGACCCGATTTCCGGCGGGGACGCGAGCGCCTGCCGCGATCAGGACCACGACGAGCGCGAGCCCGGCCCACGCCGCCGGCCCGAGCAATCCTCCCGCGGCGGCGAGCGAGTCCCAGACGCGATCCGGGGAAAATGACCCGACCTCGAGGTCGGCGAGCGGGAGGCGGCTGCGCCAGGGCAGGTGCAGCGCGCGCACGCCGAGCGCCGGAAGGAGAGCCGATGCCGCGGCATTCCATCGAGCCGCCTTTCCGAAAACCAGGGCGATCGCGAATCCCACCACGGCAAGGAACAGGCCCTCGTTCTTCGTCGCGGCGATCAGCGCCGACGCCAGCGCCAGCCGGCGCACCGCTCCCCCGTCCGTCTCGTCCAGCGTGTCGGCGAGCGCCGTCCCGAAGAGCAGCATGCCGAACGCGAGCGGCACTTCCGCCATCCCGGTCAGGAACGCCGAGTAGAGGGGCTCGAACCACGCGACGATCGCGGTGGCGAGACCGGCCACCGCCGACGACGCTCCGCGGCGCCGCAGCCAGCCGAAGAGAACGAGGAGTGTCGCGGCCTGCAGAAACGGGAATAGCAGCGCCATCGCGTGATCGTCCCAGCGGCCGGTGAGGAAGGATAAGCCCGCGTAGAGCAGTGGGAGGCCGAGGGGGTACTCGGGATGGGCGAATTCCAGCGCTCTCAAGCGCCCCGGATACCCGACCGCGCCGAAGATCGTCTTCCCCTTCAATCCCCAGATCGCGATGAAGTCGTTGGCCCACATCGGCTCGGTGAGGGCGCGGAGGGTGTAGACCGCGACGCCGAGGGAGATCACCGAGTAGAGCAGAACCCGGAAGGAGCGCCCCTCACCCCAGCCCTCTCCCGTGGGGAGAGGGCGATCGTTATCACCGGCTCGGCGCTCCAAGTCATTCCCTCTCCCCCCAGCGGGGGGAGAGGGCAGGGTGAGGGGGGCGAGCAGCCGCGCTGCGGCAACCAGCAGCGCGACGAACACGAGAAACGCGATCCAACCGGGACGCACCCCAATCCCCAGCGCCGCCGGCACGAACGCCATCACCGCGGCACACCCGATCGCGTCGCTCCAGCCGAGGCGCTCGAGAAAGAACGCGCGATCGCGTGGGACAAACGCTCCGCTCGTCACAAATCCAACCCCGGAGACGACGAGCAGCGCCCCGGCGACGGGGAGCAGCGACAAGACCAACGTCAAGGGACCGGCCCCCAGAGAGCGCCCTCGGGGAGCGTGATGACAGGACCGGCGGGAGTCGGCATCTCCCCGTACCGAGCGACGACCCAGCCCGAAGGTACCGGCAGAGCCCCAGGAACGCGATCGTACCCGAACGACACGGGCAGCGGTGCAAAGTGGTAGCTCGCGAGGTAGATCACCGGAACGCTCCAGGGAACGCCCAGGATGACGACCCCCTTGGCCGAGCTCGGCATCCGCCGCCGTGCGTTCTCCAGGAACGAAAAGAATCGCCGATCGAACGCCGTACCGGACCCGCCGAGCCGCCGCACGGCGAGTTCCTTCGGCGCGAACGCGACCAGGGTCCGGATCCGGCGCGGCAATTCGGCGAGGGGTTGGCTCGCCACGACGAGGACGAGCAACAGGCCCGCCGCCAGCGCGGCAAAGCGCTGCCGCGTCACACGAGCGGGTACGCGGCGCAGAGCTCTGCGACCGTGCGCCGCACCTCGGCGTGGACCGCGGCGTCCTCGCGCGCCTCGAGAACGCGCGCGATTGCTCCCCCGATCACGTCCATCTCCGCGATGCCCATGCCGCGCGTCGTCACCGCGGGCGTTCCGAGCCGGATCCCGGAGGCGACCATGGGCGAACGGGTGTCGAACGGGATCGTGTTCTTGTTGACCGTGATCCCCAGGCCGTCGAGCAGTTTCTCCGCGTCTTTCCCCGAAACGCCCTTCGCGCCGACGTCCACCATCATCAGGTGGTTGTCGGTGCCGCCGGAGACGAGCCGGAAGCCGTGCCGCGTCAGGGTAGCGGCGAGGGCCTTCGCGTTTTCGACGACACGCTTCTGGTACGCGACGAACTCGGGCGTCGCCGCCTCGGCGAACGCCACGGCCTTGGCGGCGATCACGTGTTCGAGCGGGCCTCCCTGCACGCCCGGGAACACGCTGCGATCGAGGTCCTTCGCGTGCACCGCCCGGCAGAGCACCAGGCCGCCGCGCGGCCCCCGCAGCGTCTTGTGCGTGGTGGTCGTCACGTAGGGTGCGTGCGGCACCGGCGACGCGTGCAGGCCCGCGATCACCAGGCCCGCGATGTGGGCGATGTCGCACATCAGGACCGCGCCGACCTCGTCGGCCACCGCCCCGAACCGCGCGAAGTCGATCTCGCGCGCGTACGCCGAGGCGCCCGCGATGATGAGCTTCGGGCGGTGCTCGCGAGCGAGCGCGGCCAGCGCGTCGTAGTCGATGCGTTCGTCCTCGCGCCGGACGCCGTAGGCGACGACCCGGTACTCGCGCCCGGAGAAGGACAGCGGATGCCCGTGCGTCAGGTGCCCGCCGTGGGAGAGGTCCATGCCGAGGATCGTGTCGCCGGGCTTCAAGGCCGTCAGGTAGACCGACATGTTCGCCTGCGAGCCGGAGTGGGGCTGGACGTTGGCGTGCTCGGCGCCGAAGAGCGCCTTCGCCCGGTCGATCGCCAGCTGCTCGACCTTGTCCACGAACTCGCACCCGCCGTAGTACCGCTTGCCGGGGTAGCCCTCGGCGTACTTGTTCGTGAGGACCGAGCCCTGCGCCTCGCGGACCGCCCGCGAGACCCAGTTCTCGGAGGCGATGAGCTCGAGGCCGTCGTTCTGGCGGCGCCACTCCGCCGCGATCCAGCGGGCGGTCTCGGGATCGACCGCCGCGAGGTCGCGGTCCATCAGGGCGGCGGGGGCAGCGGGGGCTTGGGGCATGCGGGCCTCTTTCTATCGGCGGCGGGCTATTCGACGACGAGCTCGTGGTATTCGGAATTGCAGTAGCTGTCGGTCATGCCCGCGATGTGATCCGCGATCGCGCGGGTGAACTCGGAACGCGGCCGGTAGTTCTGGGCGACCTCGCGGTCGATGGCGCCGAGCGGCACCTCGCGCAGGAACCGCACGCCGAGGTCGCGCTGCATGCCCCGCAGGACGTCGTCCGGGAGCAGCCGCGGGTTGTCGCGGTACGCGCCGAAGAGCCCCGCCATCACGCGCCGCGCGTGGCCGTCGTGCCGCGAGACCGGGAACGAGTGGATGATGTGGCGGTAGACGAACTCGCGCAGCTCCGCGTAGAGCTTGCGGCCGGAATCGCTGAAGCCAACCAGGTCGCCCGGCAGCCGGTCGCGCCGCGCGTAGAAGTCCTCGGTCGTGGCGACGCCGGAGGCGGACAGCCAGCGGTCGATCTTCGCCCGAGACGCCTCCACCAGGTCGGAGGACAGCGTCGCGATCATGCCCCGGATCAGCGAGGCGCGGCGCGACGACGGGTCGTTGCCGTAGCCGCGGGCCGCGCGCACCTGCCGCGCGATCGGCAGCTCCTCGATCGCGGCCTCCTCGGTCAGAGGCAGGCCATCCTCGAGGTCGTGCGTCTGCTGGGCGATCTCGTCGGACCAGTTGACCGCCTGGGCCTCGAGCGTGCCGCCGGATTCGAAGCGCAGCCCCTCGACGAAGTCGAGCGGAAACGGAAAATCCTTCGGCCATGCCGTGTGCTTGAACATCCCCTCGCGCACGTCGTGCGTGAGGTTCAACCCGGGCTCCTCGTAGCGCTTCTCGAGACGGTCCACGACCCGCACGGACTGGAAGTTGTGCTTGAAGCCGCCGGCGGCCGGGTGACTCTCGCGCAGCAGCCGGTCGAGCACGGACTCGCCCGAGTGGCCGAACGGCGTGTGGCCGAGGTCGTGCCCGAGGGCGATGGCTTCGGTCAAATCCTCGTTCAGGCCGAGCGCCCGGGCGACGCTGCGAGCAATCTGGGCGACCTCGATCGTGTGCGTCAGCCGCGTCCGGAAGTGGTCGCCCTCGTACGGGATGAACACCTGCGTCTTGTGCTTGAGGCGCCGGAATGCGCGCGAGTGGATGATGCGATCGCGGTCGCGGGCGTAGTCGGTGCGGGCGTCACCCGGGCTCGGCGACGCGGCGCCGCGGGGCCGGACCGCACGGGCGCTCTTGGACGCGTAAACCGCGAGCCGCTCTTCCTCGAGCCGCTCGAAGTGCTCCCGCGTGTAAGGGGCGGCGACCGTCGTCATGGCCTCTGCGCGAAGGGGCCGGAAAGGAGCAGCGCGCGCGCCTCGCCGACCAGGTAAAGCGATCCCGCGACGATTATAGTTTCGCTCGCCGGATCGGCGAGCAGCTCTTCGAGCGCGGCGACGAGCCCCGGCGCCGTCCGCGCGGCCGGAGTGCCGTCCGCGAAGCGGCGGCGCAGCTCCTCCGGCGAGGCCGCCCGCGCCGAAGCCGTGAGAACGAGGCGGATGCGCCCGACGACCGGCCGGAGGGCGGCCCCCATGCTTTCGAGATCCTTGTCGGCCATGGCGCCGAACACGAGGTCCGGACGCAGACCCACCTCGGCGATGAAACGCGCGAGCGCCGCCGCTCCGCCCGCGTTGTGGCAACCGTCGAGCAGGACGGTCTTGCCGCCGACTTCGAACCGCTCGAGCCGCCCCGGCCAGCGCACGGAGGCGACCCCGCGCTCGATCGCCCGCGCGTCGATGCGAAAGTCCGGGGCGAGAAGCTCTGCGGCGCGCACGGCCGCGGCCGTGTTCTCGGCCTGGTGCGCGCCGGAGAGCGGCGTCACCAGCGCGTATCGCCCCGCCGGCGTCGCCAGGTCGAAGCGCGTCCCGGGCGCAGTCGCTCTGAGCCCCGAGATCGCGGTCTCCTCCGACAGGCGGTGCAACTCGGCCCCGGTGCGCGCCGCGGCGTCCTCGAAGACGGCCAACGCCTCCGGCAGCCGGCTGGCCACGAGCGCCGGGCGGCCTTCGCGGAACACGCCGGACTTCTCGAAGGCGATGGCGGCGATCGTAGGCCCGAGATCCTCGACATGGTCGATCGAGATGGACGTCACCACGGACAGGATCGCGGGCGCGACGTTCGTGGCGTCGAAGCGTCCCCCGAGGCCCACCTCGAGCACGGCGAGGTCGAGCCCGGCGCGGGCGAAAGCCATGAAGGCGGCGGCGGTCATCGCCTCGAAATACGTCAGGGGCACCGCGGGGGCGCGGTCCGCCGCGGCAAACACCGCGGCGAGCTGAGCGTCGAGCGCTTCGGAAGCGATGTCGTTCGGGCCGAGCCGGATCCGCTCGGTGACGTCCCCGAGGTGGGGCGACGTGTAGAGGCCGGCCCGCAGCCCGGCTTCGCCCGCGATCGCGGCCAGCGTCGCCGCCGTCGAGCCCTTTCCGTTGGTGCCGGCGACGAGCACGGCCGGGACCCGCCGCTCCGGGCGCCCCAGCCGTTCACAGACCTCGTCGATCGCGGCCAGACCGAGCTTCATCCCCCGCTGTCCCAGGGCCTCGAGGCGCGCGAGGGAGGGCAAACCCGGCATTCCGTCCCGTCCGGCAGGCTTCAGCGGCGAGGGGTCACGCCCACAGGAGCCGCAGGCAGCGGCCGATCGTCGCCTTCATCTCCGAACGATCGACGATGAAGTCGAGGAACCCGTGCTCGAGCAGGAACTCGGAGCGCTGAAAGCCCTCCGGCAGCGTCTGGCGAATCGTCTGCTCGATCACGCGCGGACCGGCGAAGCCGATGAGGGCCGTTGGCTCGGCGATGTTGAGGTCGCCGAGCATCGCGTAGGAGGCGGTCACGCCTCCCGTCGTCGGGTCCGTCATAACCGACACGTACGGGATGCGCGCCTCCGACAGGCGCGCCAGGGCAGCCGCGATCTTCCCCATCTGCATCAGGGAGAGGATTCCTTCCTGCATCCGGGCGCCGCCCGACGTGGACACGATGATCAACGGCTTTCGCTCCGCCAGCGCCCGCTCGGCGGCGCGCGCGACCTTCTCGCCGACGACCGAGCCCATGGAGCCCGCCATGAAGAAGAACTCCATCGCCCCGATGATCACGGGGATGGTCTCGAGCGCGCCGGAGCCCACGACGATCGCGTCGGCGGGTCCGACGTTGTCCTCGGCGTCGCGCAGCCGGTCACGGTACTTCTTGCTGTCGCGGAACTTGAGGGGGTCCGAGGAGCGCAGGTTCGTGTCGAGCTCGACGAACTCGCCGTCGTCGAAGAGCATCCGCAGACGTTCAGGCGCAGAGAGGCGGAAGTGGAACCCGCACTTCGGGCAGATCTTGTAGTTTCGCGCGAGTTCCTTGTTGTAGAGGATCTGGCGGCAACTGTCGCACTTGACCCACAGCCCCTCGGGGACCTTGCTCTGCCGCCCCTCCCGGGGCTCCTTCGGCGCGCGGTCTTTCTTGAACCACATGGGGACCCGCATCGTAGCAGGATCGGCGCGAAAACGCCGGCGCGAGCGGCTGGAAAGGGCTGTCCCCGAGAGACTTACGGCTCGGACGTGCTCGACGGGAGAACCTCGCTGCGGACTTCGAACCTTCCTCCCCGGCGCTCGAACGGGGTCCCGAAAGCGCGGCCGAGGTTCTCGGCGGTCAGGACGTCGGTGCGGGCTCCGCGGGCGATCGTGCGCCCCGCCTTCAGCAGCAGGACGGAGGTCGCGAGCGAGGCCGCCAGACCGATCTCGTGCGTGACGATCAGAACGGTCGTCCGGCGGTCCTGGTGCGCGCGCCAGAGGGTTTCGAGGAACTCGAGCCGGTGGCGGGGATCGAGGCCCGCCGTCGGTTCGTCGAGGAGCCACACCTCGGCCTCCTGGGCCAGGGCGCGAGCGAGGAAAACCCTCCGCCGCTCGCCGCCCGAAAGGGCCTTCGCATCGCGATCGGCGAGGCCCTCGACGTCGCAGGCCCGCATCGCCTCGAGCGCCCGGCGCCGGTCCCCGGGCGTCTCGGCGACGAAACCATTGCCGTGTGGCGCCCGGCCCTGGAGCACAAGGTCGAGGCAGCGGATCGGAAAGACCAGGTCCACGCTCTGCGGCACGTAGGCGATGCGCCGGGCCGTCGCCCGCCGGGGGGTTTCCGCCAGCGGTCGGCCATCGAACGTCAGTTCGCCGCCCGTGGCCGGCAGCACGCGCGCGAGCACCTTCAGGAAGCTCGACTTGCCGGACCCGTTTTCCCCGAGCACGGCGACGAGGTCGCCGGCCGGGATCGAGGCGTCGAGGCCGTCGAGCGCGAGGCTCGGTCCGTAGCGCGCGAGGAGTCCCCGCGCCTCGATGAGAGCGGCCGTCACGGCGTCCTCAGGAGGAGCCACGCGAAGAGGGGCGCTCCCAGCGCCGCCGTGATCGCCCCGATCGGAAGCTCCGCGGGCGCGAGCGCCGCCCGCGAGACGGCGTCCGCCGCGACGAGCAGTGCCGCGCCGGCCAGGGCCGAGAGCGGCAGCAGGGTCCGCTGGTCGTTGCCCGCGACGGCGCGCACGCCATGGGGCACGAGCAGGCCCACGAAGCCGATGACGCCCGCGAAGGCCACGGCGGCCCCCGTCAGCAGCGACGCGGCGAGAAACACGACCCGCTTGGTGCGCTCCGTATCGACGCCGAGCGCCGCGGCGCTCTCCTCCCCGACCGCGAAGAGGTTCAGGCGCGGGGCCGCGCCGAGCAGAACGGCGAGCCCCGCCAGGACGTAGGGGCCGAGGGCGGCCACCTTGCCGGGCGTCGCGTCCGAGAGGCTGCCCATCATCCAGAAGAGCATCGTGCGCGACGCCTCGCCGGACGCGATCGAGAACGCGGCGAGCAGGAGCGCGGAAAAGAAGGCGTTGGCGATGAGACCGGCGAGCAACAGCCGCTCGAGGTCGAGACGTCCTCCCCGCCGCGCGAGCGCCGCGACGCCGAGCGACGCGGCCGTGGCACCGACGAAGGCGAAGGCCGGAGAGACGAGGGGCGACGCCCCGACCAGCGCCGCGCAGGCCGCGCCGACGGCGGCGCCCCCGGAGGTGCCCAGCAGGAAGGGATCGGCGAGGGGATTCTTGAGGAGCGCCTGCAGCGCCGCTCCGGCGAGAGCGAGGCACGCTCCGACGAGAGCGGCGAGCAGAACACGCGGCAGCCGCAGGGCCGCGAGCATCCGCGCCGTTTGACCCGCTTCGCCCGTTCCGGCCGCCAGATCGGCCAGGGACAGGTGCACGCCGCCGACCGAGAACGCGATCGCGAGGACCGCCGCGAGCAGGAGCGCTCCGGCTGCGAGCGCCGGGCCGCGGGAGAGCGCCTTCACCGCGTCGCCTCCGCGAGCTTCTCGAGCATGTCGAAGACGCGCGGCCCGGGCCGCGTGAGTGCGGCCTCGTCGAGCTGCACGCGGCGCGCGCGCGCGACCGGGCCCCGCGAGAGAGTGCCGCTCGCGAAGGCCGTGTCCCAGGCGGCCCGGGCCTCAACGGAGTCCGGAATCACCAGCAGCTCGACGGGCGCCGTCGCCACGTACTCCTTCGAGAGCACGGGCCAGCCGCGCCGGTCGGCCACGAGGTTCTCGGCCCCGGCCTCCGTGAGGACGTCGTTCAGAAACGTCTGGCCCCCGGCCGCTTGCGGGGGGTCGGGCCACACCATCAGGAGCGCGCGCGGCCGGCGGCGGCCCGCGACCCGTGCGCGCACCGCCGCACGCCGCCGCTCGAGCTCGGCGACCAGCCGCCGCCCCTCCTCGGGTCGTCCGAGCCGAGCCGCGACGAGGCGGATGCTCTCGAGCACCGCATCGAGGGAGCCCGACGGCGTCACCGTGACCGGCAGCCCCGCCGCCTCGAGCGCGCGCACGGTGCCCTGCGCGTTGCCCTCGGCGATCGCGAGGACGAGATCCGGGTGAAGCGCCGCCACCTTTTCCGGATCCACCTCGAGGCCGCCGACGCGCGGGATGAGGCGCGCCGCTTCGGGATGGTCCGAATACTCCGACACGCCGACGAGGCGGTCTCCTGCCCCCAGCGCGAAAACGATCTCGGTGAGGTTTGGAGCGAGCGCGACGATGCGGCGCGGGCCCCCGACGGCGGGGTCCGCCGGGCCCGGCTCGCGACAGGCGAACAGGAGCCCGACGGCGAGAAGGAGGCCCTTCGCCCCGTGACGGATCAACCCTGCGATTCGGCCTCTTCGAGCTCGTTGCGGACGCCGAGGCGCTGGCAGGCCGCGTCGTACATCTGCCGCGCCGCCTTCTGCGCGGTCTGCAGCTCGGCGAGCCGGTCCTTGACCTTCGCGAGCTCTTCCTGGATCTCTCCCTCGAGCTCCTGGATCTCGCGCTTGGTGACCGTCAACGTGTTTTCGTAGAACTTCTTCTGATCGTTCGAAAGAGCCATGCCGGTAGACCTCCTGTATCCGTCGGGGTTTTACGGTTTCACTTCGATGAGGACGGGACGCCACATCTTGACGGGGATGCCGTTTTTCGTGGCGGCCCGAAATTTCGCGTTCTTCACGGCGGTGACGACGGCATCGTTGATCGCACTCTGGCTGAGCCCCTGCTGCAGCCGGGCCTCGGCCACCTTGCCCGTCTCGTCGATGAGCACGAGGACGACGACCTTGCCCTCGACGCGCTGCTGCCGCGCGATCGGCGGGTACACGACTCTGGGGGGCGCGATCAGCGCCGGCTCGACGACTCCGGCGCCGGGACCGACGAGGTCCCCACGCTGCGTCTCCGGCTCCCTCGCCGGGGCCGGCTTCGGCGCCTCCACCGGTGGCGGCGGTTCGGTCGGCACCGCGGTCGGGACGGGAACGGCCGTGGGCGGGAGAGTCGGGATCGCCGTCGGTTCGGCGACGGCGGCGGCGGGTGCCGGCGCGGCCGGGGCCACGGCCGGGGCGGAGGCAGGGGCCGCGGCCGGCGTGTTCTTCGACGCGGTCGCGGTCTTCTCGAGATCCTTGCGCCGGGCGGCGAGCTGCCGCTGCACTTCCGCCTCGACGGCCTTCGGATCCACGGCGGGGGCGGCCGGTGTCGGCGCGGCAGCCGCGGCGGCGCTCGTCGGTTGGGCGGTCGGCATCGCGGCCGCGGGAGTGCGCGGCAGGACGCCGGTCGGCGCGGCCGCAGGCTTCATCATCCGCCACGCGAGGAATCCGAGCAGGGCGAGTGCCGCGAACACGATGCCGAGGATGAGCGGCAAGCGGCTGGCTTTCTCGGCCTCCTCGGACTTCGCTTCCAGGGAGCCGAAGATCTCGGGGGTGGGCTGGGAAGGCTCACGCGCCGGGGGCGGGGCCGCGACCGGAGGCCGCGGCGGGCTCGGCGGCGCGGGCGCGGCGGCCTCCCACGGGGCCTTGGGTGCCGGCGCGGATTTGCGCGAAATGGGCGCGCCCTTGGACTTGCGCTTGCGTGCGGCGGGCTCGGCCTCTTCGACGGCGTGGGCCGCCTCGCGGGCCTTCGCCTCCGCCACGGCCCCCTCCTCGGCCTGGAGGCGGTGCAGGTAGATCGCGACGTCGGCGCTGCCCGGTGCGGGCGTGTACGAGTACAGAACCGAGTCGAGGTCGCGCAGCAGGTCGGACGCGTTGGCATAGCGGTCGTCGGGATCCTTCGCGAGCGCCTTCAAGACGACCGCGTCGAGGTTGTGCGGCACCTCGGGATTCGCCCCCGAGGGCGCAGGCACCTCGGCCAGCCGCACCTTCTCGAGGACGTTCATGTCGGTGTCGCCGCGGAAGAGGCGCTCTCCGGTCAACAGCTCGTGGAGCACGACGCCGAGGGAGAAGAGATCACTGCGCCGATCGATGGGCTTGCCCCAGGCCTGCTCCGGCGACATGTACTGGATCTTTCCCTTCAGCGCGCCCGACTGCGTCTTCGAGGACGCCTTCGACGCGGCCTTGGCGATCCCGAAGTCGCACAGCTTGATGTCGCCCTCGTAGGAGATGAGGATGTTCTGGGGAGACACGTCGCGGTGAACGATGTTGAGCTCGTGGCCCTCCGCGTCGCGGCGGCGGTGGGCGTAATCCAGGGCGGAGGCCACCTTGGACGCGACGTACACCGCCAGGGGCACCGGCAGAGGCACGCCCATCGCGCTGCCCGCCGTCTGAATCGCCCTCAGGTCCCGGCCGTCGACGTACTCCATCGCGATGAAGTAGCCGCCGGCCTGGATCTTCCCGAGGTCGTAGATGTGAATGATGTTCGGGTGATTCAGCTGCGCCGCGAGCTTGGCCTCGTCGGCGAACATCGTCACGAACTCCTCGTCGTCGGCCAGATGCGGCAGGATCTTCTTGATCGCGACGATCTTCTGGAAGCCTTCGACGCCCGTGCGCTTGGCCTTGTAGAGCTCGGCCATGCCGCCCGCCGCGATGCGCTCGAGGACCTCGTACTGCCCGAACCGGTCCGGGCCGGAGGACGCGACCGCGGCGGCCGGCTCTTCGCGCTTGCGCGGCGCCGCCACGGCGGCGGGCGGCGCGGAGGCGGGAGCCGGGGTCGCTCCGAGCGGCGGCTTCGGCTTCGGCCGCGAGAGACCGGACAGCGTGTCCGAGATCATCCGGTCGACGTCCGTGTCGGAGGAGAGCTTCGGCCGCGGCGGCGCGGCAGGAGCGGGAGGGGCCGGCGCGGCCGTCGGCGTCTTGTCGGACGGGCCTTCGGACCGCGCGGCGGCGGAAGGCCGCGACGGCATCAGGCCCGACAGCGTGTCGCGCAGGCGTTTGTCCATGTCGGTCTCGACGGGCGCGGCGCGGGCCGGAGCCGGCGGCGCGGCTGGAGTCGCGGCGGCCGGAGGCGCGGCGGCCGGAGGCGGTGCCGGAGCCGGGGGCGCCTTGCGCGGGGCGTCCTGGGTCAGCTCGTCGAGCAAGTCGGAAAAGATGTCGGAGGACGTCAGGGGCGACGCGGCCGCGGCGACCTGCGCCGTCTCGATTCGCATCGTCCTCGAACCGACGTCGGTTGCGTCGACGCCATCGCGGACGGACCCGAGGAAATCCTCATCGGTGAACGGACGGACGAGGATGTCGAAGGCCCCCACCTTCTGGGCGTCGGCCTTGCGGTTGGATCCGCGGTAACCGGTCATCATCAGGATGATCGGTGGGGCCGTGGCGCCCCCTTTCTTGCGGACCTCGCGGATGACCTCGGCGCTCGGCAGCAGCGGAAGCATCCCGGAAAGCAGGATCAGGTCGAACCGGGAGGCCCCAAAGGCCTGGAGCCCGGCCTCCCCGTCGTGGGCCTCCGTGACGGTGTGGCCGAGGGGCGCCAAGAGAGTCCGAATCCGCTCGATGTAGCGCGGCTCGTACTCGATCAAAAGAACTTTTTTGGACATGGACTGGGCCCTATTGTCGCTGGAAACGCAAGGAAATCAAGGAGAAGGGAGAATCCGGAGGCAGAACGCCGACTGCCGACCGCGCACGACGCACCGTTTCGCTCCGGGGGTCCTCGATCCGCCGCCGGCCGTGCGGCCCTCATATAATCCGCCCCCGTTAGGAGAACGCCATGTCTGGTCACAGCAAATGGAGCACGATCAAGCACAAGAAAGGCGCGGCCGACGCCAAGCGCGGGCGCCTGTTCACCAAGCTGATCCGTGAAATCACCATGGCCGCCAAGCAGGCCGGCGGCGCCGCGGAGTCCAATCCCCGCCTGCGCAAGGCGATCGACGACGCGAAGGCGGTCAACATGCCCGCCGACAACATCAAGCGAGCGGTCCAGCGCGGAACGGGCGAGTTGCCGGGCGTCAACTACGAGGAGATCACGTTCGAGGGCTACGGGCCAGGCGGAACCGCCGTCCTGATCGAAACGCTGACCGACAACAAGAACCGGACCCTGCCCGAAATCCGGACCATCTTCTCGAAGCACGGCGGCAACCTCGGTGAATCCGGCTCGGTCCGCTTCCTCTTCCAGAAGAAGGGCTACATCACGATCGAGAAGGACAAGGCGAGCGAGGACGCCGTCATGGAGGCAGCGATCGAGGCCGGCGCCGACGACGTGCAGACGACCGATCAGTACCACGAGATCCAGACATCGCCCGAGACCTTCGACGAGGTCAAGAAGCAGCTCGAGTCCAAGGGCCTGCCGCTGGCCGTCGCGGAGATCTCGATGATTCCCTCGACCGAGGTCGTCCTCGACTCCCGCAAGGCGGACCAGATGCTCAAGCTCATGGAGGCGATCGAGGACCACGACGACGTGCAGAACGTGTGGGCCAACTTCGACTTCGCCGAGGCGCCGGCCGAGAAGTCGTGAGGCAGCAGGCGCGAAGCCGGACGCGGGAAGCAACCTCCGGGCTCGCTCCCGCCGTCGGCCGCCCGCCCCGCGCGGGCCCTCCTTCCCCGTGAAGATCCTCGGCCTCGATCCCGGAACCACCGCGACCGGCTTCGGAATCGTCGTCTTCGAAGCGGGGCGGCTGACCCTGGAAGGCTGCGGGGTCTGGCGCCCCCCCGCCCGGCTCACGTTTTCCGGCCGCCTCGATTTCCTCTCGACGGCCCTCCAGCAGCTGCTCGTCGAGGTCCGGCCCGCCGCGGTTTCCGTCGAGACGGTGTTCGCGGCAAAGAACATCGCCTCGGCCTTGAAGCTCGCCCACGCCCGCGGCGCCCTGCTCGCCGCGGCGGCGCGCGCGTGCCTGCCGGTCTTCGAATACGAGCCCCGCCTCGTCAAGAAGGCGCTCGTCGGCTACGGCCAGGCCGAGAAAGAACAGGTGCGCGGGATGGTCCTCTCGCTGCTGGCTCGGCAGCGAGCCCGAATTCCCCTGGATGCGGCCGATGCCCTCGCGGTGGCGATTTGCCACATCCACTCGGGCAGCGGAAAGCACTAGCCCGTCGGGACGGCCCTCCCGGCCCGATGCTCCGCGCTCCGCGGCCCGACGCCTGCCGCCCGCCCCTGCAGAGTGCTAGCATCACAGGGCTTATGTCTTTCCAGGGTTCCATCCAGGAGCTCCCGGTTCCGGACATCATCCAGCTCGTTTCGGTCTCGGGAAAGACCGGGATGTTCATGCTGATCCGGGGCCCGGAGCGGGGCTACATCTACCTGCGCAACGGCCGAATCGTGCACGCCGAGATCGGCAGCGTCAGCGGCGAGGAGGCGGTTTACGCGCTGGCGATCTGGGCCACCGGGGACTTCCAGTTCACGCCGGGCAAGGAGAGCGAGGCGACCACCATCGACAAGACGAACACCTCCCTCCTGATGGAGGCGGCGCGACGCCTGGACGAGTGGAAGGTCCTCGCCCGAAAGATTCCGGGGGTCGATCACATTCCCGTCCTGAAGTCGCGCGATCTCGGCGAGCCCGTGACCCTTTCGCCGCCGGAGTGGAACCTCGTGATTCGCATCGACGGCCGCAAGACGGTCGAGGAGCTGGCCCGCGCGACCAATTCGAATTCCTTCGACACGGCGAAGGTCCTCTATGGCCTCGTGACGTCCGACCTCGTGGACATGCGGCCGAACGCGACGAGGGTCGCCGCGCCGCCCTCCTCGCCGGCGGCCGCCCCGGACGCGCCTGCCGCGCGGGCGGGGTCGGGCTCCGCCTCGGCGGCAGGCAGCCCAGCGTCCGCCCTCGGCGACGAGAAGAAGATCCTGATGATCCTCTGCACCCGGGTCAAGCAGGAGGCCGAGGGCGCGATCGGCGAATCGAACCTGCCCGGAATCGACCGTCCCTACAAGCAGGCCCTCGCCGAGATCGACCGCGGCCGGGGCGTCGAGGCCGTGCGCGACCTGATCCGAAGCACCGAAAAGGCCATCTCCTCGATCCGGGGCCCGGCGATCATGCGCGTCTTCCAGGAGAAGATGTCCCTGGTCATGCAGCCCAAGGTCTAACTGCTCCGATCCGCCTTCCGGACCTGAAGGCGAGTTAAGCAGCGTCGGGCCGCAGCCGCCACCACGACCTCGAGTCGCCCCGGGCCGGCCCGACGTCTGCTTCAACTCGCCCAGAGCCGAACTCGAAAAGGCACCTGTCCGGAAGGACGGTGACCTGCCCTAGCAGAAGATGTTTGGCAATCTAAGGCTTTTGTCTTATTCTATTCGGCAGCCACGTTCCCCGTCCGAGTTCGAAAGGAGACACTGCATGACGTCGAAGCGGACCGTCCTCCTCGGGATGCTGATCTGCCTGACTGGCGCCGCCGCCGCTTTCGGGCAGCCCGCCGTGATCGCCCCGACAACCGGAGGCGACGTCGGACTGTTCACGATGTCCACGGCCGACAGTCCCCGCGCCGGCCAGTTCACGCTCGGCTTCTACGGCTGGTACGCCACGCGGACCGCCGGCGAATTCTTTCCGGATCAACCCAACAACACCCGCTACTTCGCCCAGTGGGGCGAGAACGGCTCCGTCGGCCTCGGCCTCACGAACTGGTGGTCGATCTTCGCGTCCTTCGGCGGCCTGGGAACGCAGAGCGGCGGTGGCTGGCAGGGAGGCGTGATCAACGGCACGCCGATCGCCGGACACTTCCGCGTGACCGAAGGCCAGAAGATCCGCCTCGGGACGAAAATCAGCTTTCACTCCGAGTCCGACCCCGACCTTCGGTTCGGCGTCTGGTTGTCCGGCCTGATCCCCGTCACCAGCGGCGACGTCACCACGCCCGACGGAACCCTCAACCGCGTCAATACGAATCGCGGAGACTGGGAGTGGGGCGGCGCCGTGACGAAGGGGTGGTTCACGGGAATGGTCTCCTACACGCTGGCGGGACAGCCGACCGACGTCGACGTCCGCGTGCCGAACACCCTGCGCTTCGGCTTCGGCGCCGAGGTCCCGGTGACACCGATCATCCACGTCATCGCCGAGGTGTACTACAACGTCCTCGACGGCGGCGACATCGCGGAGCCCGACTACGGCGTCCTGAACACCGGCGCCCGAATCTGGATCGGCCACACCGGGTGGGCCGTCTCGGCCGCGCTCAGCACCAACGTGAGCATGCTCTTCGACCACGGCATCAACCCGAACCCGTTTGGCGGCCTCGTCGGCGTCACGTACGCCGCGTGGCCCCCTGCCCCGCCGCCGCCGGTGGTCGTCCCGGCCGCCGCCGAGCCGATCGTCGAGCAGCCCGCCGTCTCGGCGCCGGTGACCACCACGACCGCCACCGCGCCCCCGCCGCGCCCGGCACCGCGAACCACGAGCGACGAGATCTTCTTCGATGGCAAGAGCGCCCGCCTGACCAACATCGCCAAGGCCGTGCTGGACGGCGTAGCCCTGCGCATGAAAAACGACTTGAACGCGACCGCGGTGATCACCGGCTACACGGACAACACCGGCACCGACAAGGCCAACGAGGAGCTCGGCGCCAAGCGAGCCCAGGCCGCCCGCGAGTACCTCGTGACACGCCACGGCATCGACCCGGGCCGCATCTCCACCGTGTCCAAGGGAGCGGCGGAGCCCGCGTACGACAACGCGACGGCCGAGGGCAAGACGAAGAACCGCCGCGCCACGATCCTGGTCACCCTCGTTTCGGGAACGTGAGCCGGGTAGCGCGCCAGCCTTTCGCCGAACCCCCTCTTCCCGAGGGGGTTTTTTGAGTCCGGGACCGGACGTCGTCATCCCCCATAGCCCGCCGCCCCGGGTCGTCGGGCTGACGGCGATCTCCACGGCCGCGGTCATCGGCCTGCTCTACTACGGCCGCCCGCTCCTGGTCCCGGTCGCGTTCGCGCTCTTTCTCTCGTTCGCCCTGCGGCCCTTCGTTTCGCTGCTCGAGCGGGCCGGCGTGCCGCGCGTCCTGGCGATCCTGCTCATCCTTTTCGTCATCGTCGGGGGCGTGGCCCTGCTCGTGATCAACGTGACCGCGCAGCTCAATCAGTTCTTCGCGGCGCTGCCCCGGTACCAGGTGCGGATCCGGGACCTCGTCAGCCGCGTCATGGACTTCGTCAACCACCTGCGCGAGCGGATGGGCAGCATCCTCCCGGAGGACTCCCGCGGCGTGCGCGAGGTCAAGCTCACCGGGTCCCAGCTCGACACGACGCGCGCCCTGTTCACCCAGCTCGGGGAGACGCTCGGCATCCTGCTGTACGCGGCCTCGGTCCCGTTCCTCACCTTCTTCATGCTGAAGGACCGGGAGAAGTTCAGCCGCGTCCTCGCCGGCATCTTCACGCGCAACGAGCGTCTCGGCGAGTCGGACGTCACGGGCGCGATCTCCCGCACCATGACGGCCTACGCCCTCGGGCTCGCCTTCGTCATCATGATCATGGCGGGCGTGACGACGCTGGCGCTGATGGTGCTGCGGATCGACTACTACTACGTCCTCGGGCCGGTCGCCGGCATCGCGATCCTGCTCCCCTACGTCGGGGTCATCTTCGCGACCCTTCCCGCCGTCGCGGTTGCCTACTTCCAGCACGACGGCGAAAAGGCTCTGATCGTCCTCGTCGTCTACAGCCTCCTGCAGTTTCTGGAGGGCAACGTGCTGACGCCCTTCATCGTGGGCGGCAAGGTGCGCCTCTTCCCCCTCACCGTGATGATCTCGTTCATCTTCTGGGGAACGCTGTGGGGCATTCCCGGCGCCGTCCTCGCGGTGCCGCTGACC
>DATMNJ010000299.1:0-4441 GCA_035569175.1 Thermoanaerobaculia bacterium
GGGCACGCGCAAAGGGCGCGCCGCTCCTCACCGGGAAATGTCCGGGAGATTCTATGCCCGGCGCGGCGGGAGAGAGACCGCGCGGAAGTGAACCCCGGTCAGCGAGGGCGCGGCGTCGTGGCGGGCGCGGCGGCGCCGGGAATCGGCGTGCCGCTCGGCTTCGTGAGCGTGCCGGCCGGATAGAGAAGGACGACGTCGTCAGGCTGGACGAGGTGGAGCTCTTCGCGCGCCACTTTTTCCGCCGGGAACTCGTGGCGGTTCGCGGCCTCGATCGCTGCCTTGAGCTCGGCGTTTTCCTGCCGGCGCTCGGCGATCTGGCGGTCGAGGGTGACCACCTCCGTGCGCGCGCGGCGCAGCTCGAGCACGCGGCGGTCCGAGAGGAGCAGGATGCCCATCAACACCGAGGAGATCCCGAGAGAGATGAAGAAGGCCGTCATCGGCCGTGGACCCTTGGGCGCGTCGCCGTCCTCCTTCATCGGGGGAAGGCGGCGCGGCCCGCGTAGACGCCGGCGGACTCGAGCTCTTCCTCGATCGCCAGCAGCCGGTTGTACTTGGCCAGGCGCTCTCCGCGGCAGGCGGAGCCCGTCTTGATGAGCCCGCTGTTGACCGCGACGGCGAGGTCCGCGATGGTGTCGTCGGGCGTCTCGCCGGAGCGGTGCGAGACGATGGTCCGGTAGCTCGCCGTCTGCGCCATGCGCACGGCGTCGAGCGTCTCGGTCAGCGTGCCGATCTGGTTCAACTTCACGAGCAGCGCGTTGCCCACGCCGTCGCGAATGCCGCGCCCGAGGATCTCCGGGTTCGTCACGAAGACATCGTCGCCGACGATCAGGATCTTCGCCCCGAGCTCCGCCGTCAGGGCCTTCCAGCCCTCCCAGTCGCCCTCGGCGAGGCCATCCTCGATCGACAGGATCGGATACGCCGCGGCGAGGTCCGCCCAGAAGCGGATCATGCCGTCGGTCGACAGCGTCTTCTTCTCTCCCTCGAGGCGGTACTTCCCGCCCTCGTAGAACTCCGACGCCGCGGGGTCGAGCGCAATGACGAGGTCCCGGCCCGCCTTGTATCCCGCGGCCTCGATCGCCGACAGCAGCAGCTCGATCGCCTCCTTCGAGGAGGCGATGTCGGGCGCGAATCCGCCTTCGTCGCCCACGCCCGTCGAGAGGCCCTTTTTCTTCAGGATCCCCTTGAGCGCGTGAAAGACCTCGGCACCCGCGCGCAGCCCTTCGGCGAACGAGGGGAGGCCGACCGGGCACACCATGAACTCTTGGGGGTCGAGACGGTTGTCGGCATGCGCGCCGCCGTTGATCACGTTCAGCATCGGTACCGGCAGCGTCGACGCGCCCGCGCCCCCGACGTAGCGGTAGAGCGGCAGGCCCGTCGCCTCCGCCGCGGCCCGCGCGACCGCGAGCGAGGCGCCGAGCATCGCGTTGGCGCCGAGGCGTCCCTTGTTCGGCGTGCCGTCGAGCTCGATCAGGACCCGGTCGATCAGGCCCTGGTCCCGAGCATCCGCTCCCGAGAGCTCCTCGGCGATCTCCCCGTTGACGTGCGCCACCGCCTTGAGCACGCCCTTGCCGCCGTAGCGCTTCTTGTCGCCGTCGCGCAGCTCGAGGGCCTCGCGGGTTCCGGTCGAGGCGCCCGACGGCACGCCGAACCGCCCCGACGCT
Source organism: Thermoanaerobaculia bacterium (assembly GCA_035569175.1). Classification (GTDB taxonomy): domain Bacteria; phylum Acidobacteriota; class Thermoanaerobaculia; order UBA5066; family Gp7-AA6; genus DAHUXD01. Next base: position 1,662 of record DATMNJ010000299.1, read on the forward strand.
CCTCCGGACAGCAGGACCTCGACCTCGAGGGTCGGATTTCCCCGCGAGTCGAGGATCTCCCGGCCGTGAATGACTTCGATCGAAAAACTCATACGGGTGCTCCAACTCAGAATCCCCGAACCGCCCTTGAAAATCAACCGGATTCCGCCCGGTGCGGTAGAGTCCCGCCGTGAAATCGGCGGCGATCGCGGCCGGCATCGTCCTGCTCGCGGTGCGGTGCGCGATGCTCGAGACGCCGCGCGAGCCCGTGCGCCTGGTCGTCCGCGCGCCGGACCTGACGCACCCGTTGTCCGACTCCTTCCCCGCCCGCTCCGAGCCCGAGGACCCGGTCAAGAAGGGGGTCTTCGCCCGGGTCAACGCAGACCGCGCGGCGCACGGGCTGCCTCCCGTGGCGTGGGACGAAGGGGCGTCCCGGGTGGCCGACGCCTTCACGGCCGAACAGGTCCGCGAAGACACGCGGGGCCACTTCCTGCTCGACGGCCTTCCGCCGTACGCGCGCACCGGCCTCGCCGGGGTCTTCGGCACGGGAGCGGAAAACGTCGTGGCGTGGACGACGACTGGCCAGACCTTCCACGAGCCCTCCCTCGGCCTCGCCGTCGACGGCGAAGCGGCCATGATGGCCGAAAAACCGCCCGATGACGGCCACCGGCGCACCATTCTCGATCCGGACGTCACGCACGTGGGCGTCGGATGGGCCCAGGGCGGCGGCCAATTCCGAATGGCCGAGGAGTTCCAGACGCGCCGCCTCGCCATGCTTTCGCTCGAACGCGTCGCTCAGGACCCATCTACGGTCCTGATCCAGGGCCGGACGGTCGCCGGACAACGCCTACGGTTCGTGACGCTGGGGCACGAGCCCACACCCCGCCGCCTGACGAGAGCACAGGCCAACGGCCGCACGCGCTATGCCTACCCCGAGCCCCGGCTCGCGTACGTGCCCGAGGGCGTCAAGTCGCTTCAGATCGTGGGCACGACCACGGAAGACCGGCTGCGCGTGAGCCAGAGCGGCGATTTCTCGTTCCGCTTCACGCCCGGACAGCCGGGCCTCTGGACGATTCTCTTCCACACCTCCGACGGCAGGGAGCGGGCCAAGCCGGGCGGCCTCGCGGTCCTCTGGGTCGAAAAGGCCAAGGCACCATGATCACGCTCCTTGCGGTCGGCGCCGCGGCGGACGCCCTGGCCCCGGCGTTCGCGCAGCATCCCTCGGTCGAGGTCCTCGCCGCCTCCGACGCGGAGGGCGCTCTCGAAAAACTGGCCCGCAACCGGCGCATCGACGCCGTCCTGCTGCTTGGCGGCCCGGCCTGCGCGGAGACGGCCCGGATGATCGGCGAAGAAGACCCCGGTGCTCCCCCGCTCTATGCGCCGGCCTCGGCGGGAGCGATCGCGCGCGTCGTCACGCTCGCCGACGGGGATCCCGCCGCGATCGTCGAGGCCCTCGCGCGCCTGCTCCAGCCCGAGATCTGAGCGGCGCGCGGGCCTCAAAAAGAAAGGGCGGCCGAAAAGGCCGCCCGGAAACACGCGCGGGCCCGAAGGTCCGCGCTTCTCCTCCTCACGCCCCCAGCGAAGTTCTCTTCGCGAGAACGTTTCCCACCCCTGCAAGCAGAAGAACGAGGGCCGCCAGGGCCTTGCCCGACAGCGCCGGAACGGCCGCGCCGACCGGCGTCGCGGTGCCGGAGAACGAAACGCCCGTGCCGATCACGACCGGCGTGCCGCCGACATTGAGGCCCGCCCACTCGATGGCGGCGCCATTGTCCTGACAAATCGAGGAGTCCACGGCGTCGTTCAGGCCCGCCGCCGAGACTTCATCCCAGACCGTGCCGTAACCGGTCGCCGACCAATTCGTGGGCGGAGTCGTGCCGCCCAACAGGATCGTGTAGTTGAGCGGAGCGCAGGCCGATGCTCCTCGCCCGCCGTACTGCGTCCCGACCTGCGCGCCGAACCCGGAGTCGCTGTCGGCGAGAAAGAGATCGCCGGCCAGGAAGGCGTTGAAGGTGGCCCCGCCGCCGGGGGAACTGACGCCCGGTGGCGGTGCGTTAGAGAACTGCAGCGAGATGGCGGCGCCCGGGTTCCCGTTGACGTAGGTGATGGTCTCGGTCACCCGCAGCTGGGCGGCGGCCGCGTCTGCGACGACGACGACCGTGAACGGATCCCCACTCGTGCCCGTGCCCGTGACCGCGCTGAGCGAGACCGGCGTCCAGGGCGTGTAGCTATTGGATGCGCTGCCGCAGGGATGGTTGTTGAAGTCGGGGCCGTAGACGGTTGCGCCGACGGAAGCGAACACGCCGGAGTCGGCGGTCTGGCCCGGCGCGCAATCGGGCGGATAGAACTGTCCGGTGCCTGGCACGTTGGTGTTGGTGACCTGCATCGAGGTGTCGTCGCCGATGGCGATCGTCAGGGGGCTTCCCGAGATCGTCGTCACGACGGGCGCCAAGGGGCTGTTCTGAACGGGAACCCGGCGCGGCTTCTCGGCCCAGGCCGGCGACGCGAGGGCCAAGCACGCGATGGCTACCAGAATGCGCTTCATTGCTCCGCCTTTCAGAAATTTCTAAACAGTTGAGTTTGGCGAAAGTTAATCGGCGCGCAGCGACCTGTCAAGATGTACAGGCAATAAATCTTTGGCTGGACCGACGGACAGGTTGGGCGAAGCCCCACCCGGGACCCCTCCGGGCCGGGCGGCTCCCTCGGGGCGGGCCCCCCGCAACTCATGGTAACTTCAATGTTTTGGGGGTTCTCACCATGGGTGGTTGCGGCAGCGGAGGCGGGTGCGGGATCGGAAACGCGTA
>DATMNJ010000300.1:0-7631 GCA_035569175.1 Thermoanaerobaculia bacterium
CACCGCGGCCGACATCATCAAGATCGCCATGATCCGCCTCGATGCCGCCCTGCCGAGGGCCGGGCTCAAGACGCGGGCCGTCCTCCAGGTCCACGACGAGCTCGTCCTCGAAGCGCCCTCGGCCGAGGTCCCCGAGGCGACACGGCTCGTGCGGGAAGTCATGGAAGGCGCGGCGCAGCTCAAAGTCCGCCTCGCCGTGGACGTCGGGTCCGGCCAGAACTGGCTCGAAGCGAAGTGACATACGGGCGCGTGGCGCCGAGGCCTCCTTTTCCTCAATAACGCCCCGCTCCAACCCCGAAAAGCTCTTGGATATACTCCTCCCAATTCCATGCGATTGATGGCTCGGGCTCTGTCGCTTGCGGCACTCCTCGCCGCGATTCTCACCCTGCCCTCGGAGGGGCAGGCGCCGCCGCCCACGCCCACGCCGGGCGCCCCGGCCGCCGCCACGGCCCCTACGCCGGCGCCCGTGGCCGCGAACCCGCCGGCCGCTGCACCCGAGACGACCCCGACACCGTCTCCCGCCGATCTGGGGCTGCCGCTGCCGACGCCGATCGCTCCGACCGCCATGAAGATCCGCGACATCCCGTCCATTGCGGTCGAAAAGTTGCCGGCGGACAACCCGTTCGGCAAGACCGCCGAGACCCCCGCGGTTCTTCCGGCCAAGCTCGTCTTCAACGACGCGACTTTGCCCGCCGGATTCTTCGTGTCCGTTCACGTGGATCCGGCCGGAAGGCCCCTCACCGTTCGCCGCGACCACGACCCGATTCCCTCGCTCGCCGCCGAGACGCTCAAGTCCATCGGGCGCTGGACGTTCGCCCCCGGCCGCCGCAGCGGGCAGCCCGTGGACACGTGGGGCGCCTACCGCGTGGATCTCGAGGTCGAGATCCGTTCGCCGAAGATCGCGCAGATGGCTTTCACGCCGGTCACGCCGGCCACGCCGATCCCGAAGCCCTTCGAGTGGAAGACCGACGCCGACTGGCTCGAGAGCCGTCACAACGCGCCGCCGCAGGACGGTTCGGTGGCGATCGACCAGGTGGACACCGCGCCGATTCCTCAGAAGACTCCCTGGTCCGCCGATTCCTTCAAGGGACCCTTCGCCGTGAAGTACTGGGTCAAGGTGGACAAGGCCGGGCGGATCGAGCGCGCCATCCCGATCGAGGTGAGCGACCCGGTGTTGCTGCCCTACTTCCGCCGGGCGATGGGCGCGTGGGTCATCCACCCCGCGCAGTCGGGCGGCGTGCCTGTCGATTCCTGGAACGAGCTCACGCTCGGGGGCCAGGTCTCCTACTCCGACGACATCAAGCAGATCGTCGCGCTGCGCAAGAGCATCGGGCCGTAAGGCCGGCTCACCGCACGATCTCCCGGCGGTCGCCGATCCGGCGAGTGATCTTCGCGCCGTCGAGATATTCGAGCAGGGGAATCGCCAGCCGGCGCGTCAAACCGAACATCTCCTTGAATTCGCCGACCTCGAGCGAGGGCTTGCCCGAAGCCTTCAGCCGGGCGACGACACCGTCCACGGCATCCCGCGCGATGAACCAGCCGCCCGGCAACCGGAGCAGGTCGCCCTTCTTCACGAGATAGCCGATGATCCCCTCCACGACCTTCGGCCGGTGGTGGACGGCCTCGGCGGCTTCGAGCGGCGAGGGCGGATTGAGCCCACGCTCGCGGAAGACCGTGGCGATGCGATCCGAGAGCTCCCGCTCGGCTCCGGCCAGCTCGCTTCTGCCCGGCACGCGCGCCTCGTCACCGGCGATCGTGATCGCGCCGCGCGTCGCGATCGCCGATTCCACCGCCTCCGCCCAGCGCGGGTCGGCTCCCGGGAGAAGGCGCTGCAGGAGCGTGCTGCGCGAGACCCCGACCCCGGCGCCGCCGGACGCGAGGAGGGCGGCCAGGAGCTTCGTCGCGCGGGCCGACAGTCGCGCGAGCGTCGCCTCGCTGACGTAGCGGTCGGGTGAACGGCGCAGCGCGTGGAGGCGCTTCTCGGAGAGCGCGGGCCCGAGCGCCGCGCGCACCGCTTCCGGCCGCACGCCCGCCCGCCGCGCCAGATCGTCTTCGGCAGCGCCGCGGTCCCGCGACTGGCCGACCCAGAAGACGAGGCGCTCGGCGAGGGACCCCGACTCGAGCGCCGAGAGCGCTGCCAGGGCCTCCGTCGCGAGACGCCCGCGCGCGGCGGGGGCAAGGGGATCGAGCACCACGCCGCCGCCGATCGTCTCGACCGGGGAGAGCCGGCGCGCGACGAAGCGGTCGCCGGCAACGGCGGCGACGGGCGCCGACAGGCGCAGCTGCACCAGCGCCGACCCGCCCGGCGCAATCTCGCCCGCCCCGAGGACTCGCACTCCCGCCCGCGCCTCGGTCGCGAAGTGATGAAACGAGATCCGCCCGCCGCTCACGACCGGCGCGGCTCCGGGAAGCAGGTCGAGCCGGACGAGCAGGCGCGACGACACCGGCAGCGCGTCCGGAGAGGACAGAACCATTCCGCGGTGCAAGTCCGAGAGCTCGACGCCGACCAGGTTCGCGCTCACACGCTCTCCGGCGCGGGCGACTTCCTCCTCGCGGCCGTGGACCTCGACGCGCCGCACGCGGACGGGCCGGCGCGACGGCAGAAGCTCCAGTTTCTGGTCGCGGGCGACCGTTCCGGACACCAGGCTGCCCGTGACGACGGGCCCGAATCCGGCGATGAGAAACGCGCGGTCGATCGGAAGCCGGATCGCGCGGGGCTCGCGCTCTTCCCCGCGCGTGCGGCCGGCGATCGCGAGCAGCGCGCCCCGCAGCGCGTCGAGCCCTTCGCCCGTCACCGAAGACACCGGCACGATCGGAGCGCCCTCCAGGAAGGATCCCTGGACGAGCTCGCGCACGTCGGAGACGGTCACCTCGACGAGCTCGGGCGGCGCGCGATCGCTCTTCGTCACGGCGATCACGCCGCTCGAAAGGCCGAGCAGCCGGACGATCTCGAAGTGCTCCCGCGTCTGCGGCATGACCGACTCGTCGGCAGCCACGACGAGCAGGACGGCCTCGATCCCGCCCGCCCCCGCCAGCATGTTGCGGACGAACTTCTCGTGACCCGGCACGTCCACGAACGACACGCGCACTCCCTCCCACTCCGCGTGCGCGAAGCCGAGGTCGATCGTGATCCCCCGGCGCTTCTCCTCCGGCAGCCGATCGGCGTCGATCCCCGTCAGCGCCTTCACGAGGGCGGTCTTGCCGTGGTCGATGTGCCCGGCCGTGCCGATCAGGAACCGCTTCATCGCCGCAAGCGTATCGCGGGGCGCGAGAGGGACCCCCTCATTCCAACCCTCTCCTCCCGGGGGGAAAGGGAGTTCGAATTTCAGCCGCGCTCGGTGAACCGCTCGCGGCGCGCGAAGTCTCCCGACAGAAGGGAGGGAGGAGGCGCGCGCCGCGGGAGCGAGAGCGAGCGCAGCGAGCGGCGGCGACGAAAATGATAGCCTCCGCGCATGCAGGCCCGGATCGAGCAGGACTTGAAGACCGCCATGAAGAGCGGAGACAAGCGGCGGGTCTCGACGCTGCGGTTTCTGCTCGCCGCGCTCAAGAACGAGAAGATCGAGGCGCAGCGCGCCCTGACCGACGAGGAGGTCGAAGCGGCGTTGCGCCGGTCCGTCAAGCAGCGCAAGGATTCGATCGAGCAGTACGCGCGCGGCGGGCGTCAGGACCTCGTGGACGCGGAAACCGAAGAACTCGCGATCCTGGAGGGCTACCTGCCCAAGGGCCTGACGGAGGCCGAGGTCGAGGCCGCGCTCAAGGAAGTGATCAGCGAAAAAGGGCTTTCCTCCCAGAAGGACGTCGGCCTCGCGATGAAGGAACTCATGGCGCGCCATCGAGGCAAGGTGGACGGAAAGCGGGCCCAGGAGATTGCGCGCCGGCTGCTTCCATGAGCGGCGGTGCGCCCTCCGGGACGCGCGAGGAGATCGAGGTCAAGCTTCCGGCCCTGGACCTCGCCGCCGTTCGAGAACGACTGATCGGGGCCGGCGCGACGCAGCGGGCGGCACGGCACGACGAGTCGAACGACCTCTTCGACGACGTGGAACGCAAGATCTCCGGCAGCGGACGGGCCGTGCGCCTGCGCCGCGCCGCGGGCCGCGCGATTCTCACCTACAAGGGACACGCCCGCTTCGAAGGCGGCGCGAAGGTTCGTGAGGAGCGGGAGGTCGAAGTTTCCGATCCCGGCGAGGCCGAGGCGATCCTGAGGGGTCTCGGCCTCGAGCGGCGATTTCGCTACGAGAAGCGGCGTGAAGAGTGGGACTGCGCGGGCTGCGTCGTTGCGCTGGACGAGACGCCGATCGGCGATTTTGTCGAGGTCGAGGGACAGCCGCCTGCCATTCGCAAGGTGATCGCGGACCTCGCGCTGGACCCGGCCGAGGCGATCCCGTACTCCTATTCCGAGCTCTACGCGAGGCGGCGCAAGGAGGAGCCGGGACTGCCGCCCGACATGGTCTGGAAAAGCTGAGACGGCAGACGGCGAACCGCAGAGGGTGAGCGTGAGTGGCGAGATCGGTTCGCCTCGGGCGATTCTCCTCTGCGCGGGCAAGGGGATGCGCTTTCGACCGGTGACCGAGGCGATGCCGAAACCCCTGCTACCCTTTCTCAACGTTCCCCTCGCGGTCTCGCACCTCGAGCGGCTTCAGGAGGCCGGCGTCGCAGAGGTGGCCGTGAATCTGCATCACCTGGGCGATCAGATCGAGAGCCGCCTGAGCGAGCAGGCGCCGCGAGCGCCAGAGCTCGCGTTTTTCCGCGAGCCGACGATCCTCGGCACAGCCGGGGCACTGCGCAACGCCGCGGCGTTTCTCTCCGGCGCCGACTTTCTCGTCGTGAACTCCGACGCCGCGATCGCGCCCGATTTCGCGGTCCTGCTCGCCCGGCACCGGGAGTCGGGCCGGGCTGCGACGCTGCTCGTGACGGAAAACCGGGACCCCGAGCGGTACACGCCGCTTCAGGCCGAAGGGGACCGCATCACGGCTTTCGGGATCCACGGCAAACGGCCCCTTCTGTACACCGGGGTCTGCGTGCTCGCGCCGCGGTTGCTCGCAAGGATTCCCCCGGGCGAGACCGCGCTCGTCGCCCACCTCTGGCAGCCCCTTCTCGACGAGGGGCGCGAGGAGATCGGGTTCCTCGTCCACGAGGGGCCGAGCGCCGACCTCGGCCGCGCGGGCGATTTTCTCCGCGCGTCGCTCGAAGCGCTCGCTCGCGGAGGGCCTTTTCCGCGGGGAAGCGGGCGCTTCGACGGAGGGCGGCGCGTCCTCTCCCGAGGCGCGGCCTTCGGCTTCGACGCCGCCGACAGTGTCCTCGGCAACGCCGCAATCGGCATCGGGGCGCGGATCCTGCGCTCGGCCGTCTGGGGCGACGCCGCCGTGGGCGCGGGCGCGCGCCTCACGGATTGCATCGCGGCTCGCGGCCGTGTGCCGGCCGGCGCCGACTATGAGAAAGCCCTTCTCTGGGCTCCCGACGCCGCCGGCGAGGTTGCCGTCTTCCCGCTTTCCGGTTTCGATGGGAACGATCATGGTGTCCACCCTCTCTCTCCGCGGCGGTAGTAGAGGCTGCGCAGCTTCGCGGTCCCACCGTAAACGCGCAGCACGGCCATCCCGTCGTGCGCGTTCCAGAGGTACACGGATCCCGGCGTGCACTCCCCCATGGCGGAGAACGAACAAATGTCGGATGCGTTGAACCGAATCGGATCGTCGATGTGATCGAGGTAGTGACCGGGGTTGCCGGGGTCCGGCACCCGCGTGCCCGTCATGATCCCGGGCAGGACGTCGTTTCGGGTCCACGGAAACGTCACGCCGAGAAACCGATCGACGCCGCTCGTGATCTCGGCCGTGCGCACGCCGTTGCCGTTGCCGTCGGCGTACAGGGCCCACTCGTAGCGGTCCCCGTTCCTGCGGAACTTGAGACCGACGTTGCGGTTTTTCGAAATCGCGTACGACCGCGCGAGGTAAAAGGCGACACTCGTCTCGTGCACCGCCGAGCGCAGCGAGACCCCCTCCCGCAACCGCTCCACTCCCGGCGTGGCGATGGCGAGCATCCAGGCGAGCGTCGTCAGGGTCAGCAGGAGCTCGAAGAGCGACACTCCGGCGTCGGGGCGAAGAGGCCCGGGGCCCAGAGGGCCCCGGGCGGGCTGAGGCGTCACCGTCCCTTGCCCAGCGGGACGGCGTTTGCGGGTTTCTCCTTCGGCGCCGCCGGGGGGGAGGAGCGGCGGGAGGCCGAGGAGGAGGAGGAGGAACGGACCTTGGCGTTGAGCGTCGTCGGTCCGCTGACCGCGACGTAGGGCTTGAGCGTGACGAAGAGCTTCTCGCCGATGCCCTTGACCTCCATGAGGTCCTCGGGACGGGCGAACGGCTTCTCCTTCCGATGCTCGACGATGCGGGCGGCCACCTTTGCGCCGAGACGCGGCAGGTACGCGAGCTCGGCCGCGGTGGCCGTGTTGATGTTGACCTTCTTTGCCGCCGGGGCCTGTTCCGGGCTCTCGGCAAAGAGCAGCGCTCCGATGCCGAGGCTGAGAAGGACCGCGAGGCTTGCGGCGCGAATCCTGGACGGTTGCATCGAAAACTCCTTCTGACTTCGAGGTGAATCGATTTCGAATTTCGTTGGTTCGTGCGAATGGGTTGTCCTCATCGGGTCTTTGCGATCAGGCGTTCTCCATCGGCACCTCCTTTCGTTTCGCGGGACCGGACTCGCGAAAGGCGTGCCGCCCCGGCGCGCGGGCGCCAAGTGGCGAGAGCAGAGTCAGTTAGCGGTCGAGCGCCGCGCGCTCCCGCGCGACGAGAGTGACAACGACCGTTGTCATCGCGGCCGCGCCGCACCGCGCAAAGTCCTTGCGCGCCGCGGCGCACCGAGTCGTCAAAGCGCCCTGACGCCCGTCCAATCTCTTGTCAGTCGGCCCGTATAGACTGCCCGGCGTGGCGGGTCGCGAGATCATCGTCGGCGTTTCGGGCGGCTCGGGCTCGCGCCTGGCACGGCGATTCGTCGAGGTCGCGCTCGCGGCGAAGGGCCTCTCGCGCCTTCACCTCGTCGTCTCGGACGCCGCCCTGATCGTGGCGCGCAACGAGATCGCACCCGGCATCGCCTCCCCGAAAGACTGGGCCGCGAAGCTCGACGTCTCGCGCGAGCTCTCACGGCGCCTCGAGATCCACGCGAATGCGAATGTCGGCGCGTCGATCGCGTCGGGATCCTACCCGGCCTCCGCCATGGCCGTCGTCCCGTGCAGCGGGGGCACGCTGGGCGCGATCGCCAACGGCATCGGGCGCGATCTGCTCCAGCGCGCGGCGGACGTGTCCCTGAAGGAGCGCCGCCCGCTGGTGCTCGCCCTGCGCGAGTCGCCGTACTCCCTCGTCCACATCGAGAACATGCGGCGCGTGACGCTCGCCGGCGCGATCGTCGCGCCCCCGCTGCCGGCCTTCTACATCGGCTCTCCCTCGGTCGACCGTTTCCTCGACGCGTACTGCGCACGGCTGGCGCGCATGCTCGGGCTCGAGCCGAAGGGGGAGCAATTCCGGTGGAACGGCGCCTCGACCGACGGCGACGGCGCGCGTCGCGGCAAACGCAAGCGGTGAGCGCGCGCGCCGGCGTCCTGGGATCGCTCAGGACGACGCTCGAGATGATCAAGTTCAGCCACACGCTCT
>DATMNJ010000301.1:0-4893 GCA_035569175.1 Thermoanaerobaculia bacterium
GGGGTCCAGCCGTGTTGGGGTTCGGCTCCGCTCTCAATGTTGTTTTTGCCTTGGCGGCGATAAAGTGGCGGAAGTGGGGCGTGTACGGCTTCATGGCGGCGTGTGTCGCGGGCGCGATCTTCAACCTCGCGATCGGTGTTCCTTTCGCTCTGTCTCTCCTCGGCCTTCTCGGCGGAGTGATCCTCCTCCTCCTCGCGCGCCAGCAATGGAAGTCGTTCAGCTGAGGACTATGGTTCGGGCTCGAGCCCGCGAATAATCCTGTCGTCGGGCTCGCCCGGGTCGCGTCGGGCGCTGTTCCGACGCTGCAACGCCGCCGCCTGTCAAAACCCCGACCCCCTTCCCGACCGCTGCCAGCCGCGGGTTCCCGTTTGCTTGACAAGTAAGGTAGGTCTGGGGCGTGGACACAACGGCGCCGACGAGACGAGTTCAAGGGACGCTCATGGCCGCACGGTTTGAGCGGCTCGCGTGCGGAGTCAGTCTCGCAAGGCTCGCGACCCTCACTGGCGTCGACCCCGCCCTGCTGTCAAAAGTCGAGCGAGGCCTTCGCCGACTGGCCCCGGCCGACGAGATCAGGCGCCGAAGGGCGCTGGCCTACCTCGCGACGGAGCCCGAGATGCCACGGAGCCGCCCCGGGAAGCGCAAATGCTCCCAGAAGATTCTGGCGCGTGCCAGGGTCTACAGCGCCGTGGCCTCCGGCCGCCTGACGCGCCCGGAAGCGTGCTCGGCCTGTGGCCGGGTGGGCGCCGTCCAGGGGCACCACGACGACTACTCGAAGCCTCTTGAGGTGACGTGGCTGTGTGTCGCGTGCCACAGGGCCCGCCACGCCTCCACCCGCCGCGCCCCGGACCTCGAGTTCGCCGCGACGGAGGCGATCCAGTGAAAAAGACCTGTTCGGGACGCATGGCGGCGGGCTGCGTGCGGCTCTCGCGCGCGGCCCTCTTCGCCGCCGCCATGCTCCCGATCTTTCTCGCCGTCGCCTGCGCCTCGGTCCCGCCGCGGCCGGAAGCGGTCCCGCAGGCCGCCCCCGCCGATCGGGTGCTCTTCGAGGAGTGCCAGACCGGCTCGCCCTTCTTCGAGGGATACGCCGCCGCGATCCTCGACTCCCAGATCGCGGCGAACCGGATTTGCTACACGACGCGGCCGACCCCGGAGGAGCTCCGTGTCGTCGCCCTCCGGGCCATGCTCGCCGCCGACCCGTCGGCCACGGACTCCACCGGAATCCTCGGAGACGCCTTCGTCCACGAGTGGCCGTGCTCCGCCTCGCCCGCCAGTCTCGAAATTGCAGCGGCCACGGCCGCAGGAGGTTCCCAATGAAGTCCCGGATCTATCTCGCTCTCGCCGTCATCGCTCTCGGGTCGCTGCTCATGCCGCTTCGCCTCGACGCGCAGACCGCCACGCCCACGAACACTCCGGCGTTCTATCGTCCCTCGGCGACGGTCACCGCCAACCCGACGAGGACGGCCTCGCCCACGGTCACGGGCACGGCGACCCAAACGCTGACGCCCTCGAACACGCCGACGCGCACCTTCACTCCGACCATCACAGGGACGAGGACGGCGATCCCGGCGACGGCCACGCCCACGAAAACCCAGACGCCCTGGATCGACCCCGCCACCGGGAAACCGCCGGTCCCGACCGTGACCGCGAATCCCACCCGCACGCCGACCTCGTAGACCGAAATCGAACTTCTGAAAAAGAGGAGCACCCATGAACGCCGCAAAAGCACCCCAACAGCAGCCCGCCCCCGACGTTGCCGCCCTGATCCGCGAGGGAGCGCGCGAAGGCGTAGCCCAGGTCGCCGAGGCCGACCGGCTCGCCAAGATCCGCGCGCGCGGCCTCGAAGCCGATGGCGCGTCCGTGATTCGCGTTCATCCCGCCGCCGTTTCCGTCGGAAACGTCCTGCGGCCCGACCTCGAGCACGCCCGCCAGATCGTGACGTTCCCGAGCGGCGCGCTCGTCCACCCCGGAGCCCTTGTCGAGGTCCCGATCGGCTATGCCAAGGTCGAACTTCGAGGCATCTTCCGTCCGGCAACGGACGAGGAGATCGAGAGCGGCGTGTCCGTCAATGCGGCGGCCAGGTTCCTGCTCGAAGCTGAGGCCCCCGTCCTCGGCGCGCAGGCGCGCCTCGCGTCCAACCAAGCGGACCTCGCCCGCCTTCGCTCCGCTGTCGAGGAGGCCCGCAAGGGGCTGGCCGCGATCGAAGAGATGGCCCGGGAGGGCGTCGAACGCGTCAACTCGGCGACGGCGCACGTGTCCGCGACCGAGGAGGCGAAGGCTCGGTGGATTGAGAAGTCCGGCCGGAGCGAGGGCGCCCTACGCGCCGCGGCGGACACGATGATGAACCCCGCATCCCCCGAGCAAACCCGCACGAGCGAGGGACGGCCGTCCGCCTTCATTTCCGCGGGGCGGCACGATGCGGCACCCGAGCCGCTCTACGCGCGACCCGCGGTACCCAAGGTCGAACGCCTCGCGGTGTCCCGGTGAGCGCCCCCGTTTTCAAAATGACGGCGCCGCTCTCTTACTCCGACGAGGTCGACGAGCGGTATGAGGGGGTCATGCTTGCGACTCACGGCGCTGGAATCGCCCGCCACCTGCTCGAGCGTGCGGGCGTGAAAATGGCCGCGGACCTCGAGATCGAACCCGAGAGCGCCGGGCGGTTCCTCGCTGCCCAACGGGAGCAACGGCGCTCGAAAGCATCGGGCGAGGAGATCGAGTTCCTCGAGGCGTTGCGGCGGCTCGAGAAGTCAAGTAGACGGGAACGACGGTGACGGCCACGAGCCCCTACGTCCCTTGCGCGGCGGCTCACGGCTGGCTTTTCAGCCAAGAGCCGGGGCGTGGGGCTCGGAATCGAGGTCGAGGCGCGTAGGGCAACGTCGCGCGTCGGCCTTCGATCCTGCGGATTTCGGCGTCATTGCGGAAAAGAAATATTTTTCGCCGCAGCCGTCGAGCAAAAGGCCGCAAATGCGCGTGCGGAAATCCCCGGGCCCGTTGATTCGCACCAAGGGCGCGCCCAAAATCGCCGCGCAGACTGCCCTGAAAACGAAACGGCCGGCGCGCCAACGCCGGCCACGAAACCCGAGAGAGGAGAACCGAATGGATCTCAAGGATACCTCGAACGGCAAGCCCCCCGGCGAAGCTCGCGTCCTTCGCTTCCGGGACCACGAGCCCAACGAGCCGGCGTCGTCGATTTCGCCGGAGCTCTCGGAATCCCTCAATCGGCTCACTCCGCTCGCGCTCAACTTCCGCTTTGCCCTGGAGGAGTTGGCCGCCGAACCAGACGGGGTGGGCATGGCGGCGCTCGCCCTCTCGGTCTGCGTTGGGCGGTATGCCGAGGACGCGCACGACTCCGAGACGCGAGCCGCCCTCGAGAAGTTCGCCGCGACGGTCAGAGAGGCCACAGCCGACTTCCGGGACTTCGGCAAGGAGCGTCGATGATCCCGGTGCCCTCGGCGTCCCTCGACTACTACGACGAGAACTCCAACACGGTAAGGGCAGCGGCCGTCGCGCCTGGGGACGGTCGGCGCGTTTGAGCTACCTGCTCATCGACGACAACTTCGGCGAGCACCCGAAGATCCGGGCGCTCGGCGACAAGGCGTTTCGGACACACGTCCGGGCGCTCTGCTACTGCAAGCGGTTCCAGACGGACGGCCTCGTCCCGGCGGCCGTCGCCGCCGAATTCGGCGGAAAGATCGCCGTCCGTCGCCTCGTCGCCGCCGGGATCTGGAAGAAGGGCGCCGGCGGCTTCGAGATCCACGATTTTCTGAAACACAACTGGAGCAAGAAGCAGCTGGAAGCCGCGAAACTGGCCCAGTCCGAGGCAGGAGCCCGCGGGGCGAAGAAACGGTGGGCCAACCGGACCCCATCGGGCGAAGAGGCGGGACCCCATAAAGTTGAGGGGCACGAAAACGTAGGCGGAGAGGGGTCCGAATGGGGTACCCCATCGGGTACCCAATGGCGAAACGATAGCAACTCCCCTACTCCTACTCCTACACCTACTACGGAATCCGTAATGACCACCCTCTCTCAATCCGCAGGGCACCCGACCGCGGCTTCGCCGCAGCCGAAGCGGAGCCCTTCGACGAAGGGGAGAACGAGGGAACCCTTCGTGGCTCCGGAGCCCAACGACGTCGACGCCTATCTGGTCGAGAGAGGGCGCCCCGGCCTCTTCCTCGGTGAGGCCTTCGTGGACCATTACGCAGCGATCGGTTGGCTCGTTGGAAAGTCGCCGATGAGGGACTGGCGTGCAGCGGTTCGGACGTGGATTTTGAAGAGGGACACGTCGGAGGCTCCCGGCCGGACCAAGAAGCCGGGCCGGTACGACCACTACGCCAACTCCAGATTCAAGCCCCACGTGATCACTGGAGAAGATCCTTGAGCCGCCACGTTCCCTTCGCCGCGGATTTCGAGCCCCCCCTGGGGATTGCCCCGTTGCGGCGTCGGAGAATCGAGGCCCACGGCTCCGAGGTCCTACTTCCGCGGCTACGCAAGTCCTTCGGCACGCCGAGCCCGGACGTCGCGGAACGCCTCGTCTTCGCGTTGCTCGCGGTGTCGGGCCTTCGCGAGGGCCATGCCGTCGGCAACTCGATCGACGGCTCCGTGCGCCGAATCCTGCGGGCTTCGGACGCGCTCGCGGCGGTCGGGGCGCGCGTGTACGAAACCGGGCACCTCACCGACGGCCGTCAGGGCTCCAAGGTCGAACTTCGGCGCGCTCTCGCGGCGTTTTGGCAAGTCCGGCACGAGCTCACGGACGCCCGGCGCAAGCCCGAGGAGTCCGCGGACGACGAGCAGCCCGAGATCGAGGAACCGGCGGAGGCGTCTATGCGCTGAACCCCCGGCTCCGAGCGGGCGACCGGGATTGTCCCGGGCGTTGGGCTCAAGGCCTCGGTGAACGGT
>DATMNJ010000302.1:0-2667 GCA_035569175.1 Thermoanaerobaculia bacterium
CATGTCAGCGTCCCTCCAGTCGGGCCTGTTCGATCAAGGCGGACAGTCGGTCCAGATCGGCGTTGGAAAGCTCGGCGCGCGAGAGATCGAGAAGCGCGGCGACGGCCTTCTCGGTGGATCCGTCGAAGAAGGTGTCGAGCACCCCGGCCAGCGCCGGTCGGCCGGCGCGGTCGCGTGCGACCCTCGGTTCGTAGACGTAGCGGTTGCCGTCGGAGGCGTGGCGGACGTGCCCCTTGTTCTCGAGGATACGCAGCATCGCGCGGACCGCCGAATAGCCGGGCGGGTCGGGAAGGCGCTCGAGGACTTCGCCCACCGTGGCCTGGCGTTCGCGGTAGAGCACGTCCATGATCTGGCGCTCACGGCGTGAGAGGTTCGCGTGGGGCTTTTTCGTCGTCATCGCCGCCCGGCCTCCTCGATCGATTCTAATGCTAAAAATTTAGCATGTGCGAAATTTTTAGCGTTGCTCTCGTGAAGGTACGCAGGTCCGGGAGAAAGGTTTTCCGACCCGGTCGAGGTCGGGAGCGGCAGCCCCGGCTAGGCCGGGACGAGTCGGGTCGTGACGGTGATCCGCTTGACCTCGCCGCACTTGCAGGCGCGCAGGAACGACTCGCCGACGCTCGCGCCCACGTCATCCCGGTGGGGAGCCGCGCAATGCTCGCAGGTCCATTCGATCGTCCGGATCTGAGAGCCCGAGAAGCCGTGCCAGAAGTGCATGCAGTTGGCAATGCTCTCCCAGCTCTCGGTGATCGTGGCCTGCCCCCGGTCCTTTCGGAGCTCGTGGCGCAGGGCGGCGAGCTCGTTGGCGTCGTGGGCCCCGAAGTGGGCCAGCCGGCTGCGCAGTGCGGCGTCGGTGAGGTTGCCGAGCCGCCGGGCGGGCGCACCGGTTTCCGGCGAATTGATGGTGATCTGGATGAGCCCGGGAGTCTCGCGGACCTTCGGCAGGCGAGTGAGGGCAATGCCAAATTGCTGGGTCTTCTTTACCATTTGGTAGGCCACGAGCCCTTGAGCTTAGCACGCGAAACCGGGGAACCTTTCTCCGCAGGCCGCGTAACCCGAGTTGCGGCCTGCCACGCGGCTGGCCGGGGAGGTCACATGCGCATTTCCGCATCCGCGTCGGTCCTCGCGCTCGGGCTGGCGCTCTCGGTTCCCGCCTCCGCCGAGGACGTCGTCCGGACGGTCCAGACCGAGCTGTCGGGGCAGGACCTCTCGCATTTTTCGGTCGAGAACCTGGCCGGAACGATGCGGATCTCCGCGGTCGCCGGTGACCGGGTGACGGTCGTGGCGACGGTCCACGCCGAGAGCCAGGCGCTCGCCGACGCGGTCCGGCTCGAACGGGCGGGAGCCTCGGGCGGCGGCCAGGCGCTGCGCGTCCGGTACCCGTACGACAAGGTCTCGACGTTTCGCTACCGCGCGCCGTCGGAGAGCGACGACTGGGGCTTCGGCGGGTGGGCCTCGTCGAGCACGTATGACTACGACGGGCACCGAGTGCGGATCGGCCAGGGCCACGGCACGCGCCTCTACGCCGACCTCGAGATCCACGTCCCGCAGGCCCGCCTGAATGCCACGTTCCGCAACCTCGCGGGCCTCGTCGAGGCCGAGGGGTTGCTCGGGCAGCTGCGGTTCGAGGTCTCGAGCGCCGACCTGCGTCTGGCGCGCCTCGACGGGCAGATCACGCTCGGCGGCTCGTCGGGCGACATCCGGGCGCGCGACATCAAGGGGACCTGGACATCGGACTTCTCGAGCGGGGACTGCCAGATCGATGGCTTCGAGGGCGACGCGTTCTCGATGCACACGACCTCGGGCGACGCGGTCCTGCGCTCGGTGAAGGCGCGGCGCGCGGAATTTCAATCCACGTCGGGCGACGTCCGATTGATTGACGCGGACCTCGAGGAGCTCTCGGCGGACGCGACGTCCGGGGACATCGCGTTCGAGGCCGAGGGCGCTCGCTTGAAGGACGTCCGGATCCGCACCTCGAGCGGCAACGTGTCGCTGCGGTTGCCCGCCGGCGCCGCCTTCACCGTGGATGCAGACCAGTCGAGCGGCGACATGGACGTCCGCTTCTCGGGCGGCTCCTCGGTGGAGCACGGCGACAAGATCGTCGGCTATCGCCACGGCTCGGGCGGCGCGCGCATCCGGGTTCGCACGTCGAGCGGCGACGTGACCGTCTCGCCCGGATAACGGCCCGCCGGGCGGTCGACGAATCGGCCGCGCGAGTCTTTCGTTTTTGGCCCGCGCCCTATCTCTTTCGCGCTCTTTGAGTTACCCTAGGGCAGACGCGGGGAAAACGGAAATGACGGGTCAGCCGCCCAATCCGGAGCTCGACGAAGCGCTGATCGAGCTGCAGCAGTATCTGTCGGACGCCGTCGCGCCCCTCATCGTGGCGGATTCGGTCCAGCTCCTCATGAAATACCCGCCCGACGTGGTCGCCGACGCGATCCGGGTGTGGACGGGCGCGCAGTACCGCCGCGGCACGGCGGCGGCGGTGCCGGTGTCCGACTACCTCTACCACACGCTCAAGAAGATCCACATGATGGCCGAGTTCAAGCTCGTGCCGCGCGAGCCGCTCGAGATCTACCTGGCTGGCCTGAGGCCTCTCATCCTCGCCCTGTGTCCGGTGGAGGACCGGGCGATGCTGATCGAGAATCTCGGCCGCCTCGGTGAGGCCCC
>DATMNJ010000303.1:0-2536 GCA_035569175.1 Thermoanaerobaculia bacterium
GCCTTGTCCGCCGCCGCCTTGTCGGCCGCGGCCTTCTTGGCCGCTGCCTTGTCGGCCGCAGCCTGCTTGGCCGCCGCCGCGTCCGCCGCCGACGTATCGGGTTTCGCCGGGGCCGCCGCCGCCATCTTCTTTCCGGGGGCCGCCTTCTGGACGATCATGCCGGTGATGCGATCGCCGACGTTGATGGACGAGGCGTCCACGACCTTGCCGTCCTTGACGATCGTGATGTCGCTCGCGAGCGCCCACTCGTACTTCTCGACGCCGTTGGCGCCGCGGATGAGCATCGTGTTGCCGGCCTTGCTCACGACCTCCGCGTTCAACTCCTGGTGGACCATGACGTCCGTGCCCTTCCAGGTGGCGATCCCGGACTCGACGCCCGTCACGGTCATGCCGGGCTTGAGGTCGGCAACGGCCGTTCCGGCCTTGCCGTCGGCATTGAAGACGGTGCCGGCAGGGACCGCGTAAGAGTGGACGCCGTTGGGTCCTTTCAGGACGACGGTGCCATCGGGCAGAACCGTGACGACGGTGTACTGCGCCGAAGCGATACCGGCGATCGCGAGCATCAGACACGCGGCAAGGACGACCAGTGCTGAACGGGATCTGGACATGAACTCCTCCTTCAATTGAATCTCTGGAAGCCCGAAATGGGCGCGACCGCGAAGTTTATTGAAGAATCGGCCCCGATGCGCGCCTTTTTTTATGACCGCGAGGGCCGAGTGCCGCGGTCATCGGGGTCGGGGTCGAAGGCCTAAATGAATGAAGGGATTGGCTTTGTGGACGATTTCCGACTCATTTCAACAGGTCCTCGATGGCGGCCGAAAGACGCTCGTCGGTCATGCGGAAGGGGAGGTACTGCCTCACGACTCCCTTGCGGTCGACGAAGGCGAACGTGGGGGTTGCGGAGACTCCGTAGCGCAGCATGGCCTCGTCGCTAATCGGGACGGCGATCGAATCCGGCAGCGCGTAGACCTCCCTCCAGGCCTTCTCGATCTTCGCCTTGTCCTCGGCGTGGTCTTCGTCGTAGAAGCGCGTGGGCGCGACGAAGACGACTCCCTTCGAGGCGTACTTCTCGACCGCGCGCCGCAGCGCCGCCGCCTGCGCCTTGCAGTCGCCGCAGGATTCCCACCAGAAGAAGAGCACGACGGGCTTGCCGCGCAGGGCCTCGAGGCCGGGAAACGCACCTCCGACATGGTCCTCGGCGCGCAGGTCGGGGGCCTTCTGCCCGACGAGCTCGATCTGGTTGCGACGCTTCCAGATCCGGGCGCGCAGGTTGTACGGCGCCTTCGCCTGGGCCCGCGAGCTTTCCTCCAGGAAGGCAATCGCCTCCGTCTTCCTGCCGGACGCGACGAGCGCCTGCGCCTCGACCTCGATCGCCGTGCCGAGTGCGTAGGCCGACTCGCGATTGGCGGCGTAGTCGGCCGGTGTGCCGAGCCTGGCCGTTGCGATCTCGCGCGCGGCCTTCGCGTATTCCGAGGCGGCCGTCCAATCGCCGAGGAGCGCCGCGCCGCGGGCCAGCCACGCGAGCCCCAGAATGTACTCCGCATCCTCGCCCTTCTCCGCGCGGTGGACCTGGAGGATCGACTCGGCGCTGGAGAGGTCGCCGGCCGAGATCTTCATCCGAAGGAACCGGAGATCGTCCATGGACGGCTGGGCGGACGGTGCGGGCGACGGGGTCCTGGTCACCTGTGCAGATGCAGGGGATGCCGGCGCGAGGCCGGCGAGAAGCAGGGCGAGGACCGGGGCGCGCAGTGTCATCGGGGCTCCTTCGTGCAATCCCCCGTCCGAACCCGGAACGCGAACGCGCCATTCCCGCCGAAACGCCGCTCAGCTCCGGTAGTCGGCGTTCAGCGAGACGTAGTCGTGGCCGAGGTCGCTTGCCAGGACGCTCGCGCAAGCCGAGCCGACGCCGAGGTCGATCGTGATCGGCACACGCTCGCGCGCGAAGATCCGGGCTGCGTCGCGCTCGCGAAAAGGCGCGGGCGTCCCTCCGTCCACGAGGCAGAGAGCGCCGGCGGCCAGGCGGGAACGCGAGGGGGCGATGCGCGCTCCGCTGCGGCCGACCGCGGCGAGGATCCGGCCCCAGTTCGGGTCGCCGCCGTGAAGCGCCGTCTTCACCAGCGGCGAGGTTGCCACTGCGTGGGCGGCGAGCTTCGCCTCCCGGACGGTGGCGGCCCCGCGGACCGTGACTTCCATGACGCGCGTGGCGCCCTCGCCGTCGCGCACGATGCGCCAGGCGAGCTCACGGCAGACCGTCATCAGGCCGCGCTCGAACTCGACGCTCCCGGATCCCTCCGAGACCGCGGGAGCACCGGGGCTGCCCGAGGCGAGCAGTAGCACGGCGTCGTTGGTCGACGTATCGCCGTCGACCGAGATCGCGTTGAAGCTGGCGTCCGCGGCCCGACGCAGCGCCGCCTTCAGGTAGGCGGGGGAGGCCGCGGCGTCCGTCATCACGAAGGCGAGCATCGTCGCCATGTCGGGGTGGATCATCCCGGCGCCCTTGGCGAAGCCCACGATGCGGCCGCGCCGGCCTCCGCAG
>DATMNJ010000304.1:0-4517 GCA_035569175.1 Thermoanaerobaculia bacterium
GGTGGCGATCACCGAGTCACCCCCTCCCAGCACTGCCTGCAGCGCCTCGAGCTCCAGCCGACGGAACCACGGCTCGCCATGGCGCTCGACGAGCTCCCGCACCTTGCTCCCGGCCCGCCGCTCGATCTCTTCGTCCAGGTCGACGAACGGCAACGCCAGCCGCTCGGCCACCCGCCGGCCAATCGTCGTCTTGCCGGCGGCCATGAAGCCGACGACGTAGATCCGCCGCGGCGGCCGGCGGCGGCGGGCCCGGTCGAGCGCGGCGCGAGCGTTTTCCTCTATCCGTCCGCCGGCGTAGAGGCCGCCGACCATCGCGGCCGAGTCCGCACCGGCGCCCCAGACCGCGTCGAGGCGTTCCACCGTGATGCCGCCGATCGCGACGAGTGGCCGGGTCTTCGCCGCGGCGGCGCGAGAGAGCTCCGCCAGGCCCCGTGCCGGCCGCGCCGTCTTGGTCGGGCTCTCGAACACCGGGCCGAACGCGACATAGTCCGGCGCCGGGTCCGCGAACGCGCGCCGCGCCGCTTGCGCGTCATGCGTCGAGACCCCGACGAGGGCGCCCGGGGCAAGCACCACCCTCGCCGCGGCGGCCGGAAGGTCTTCCTCCCCGAGATGCACGCCGGCGCCGGCGATCCGCGCGACGTCCACGCGGTCGTTGACGAAGAACGCCGCCCTCGCGGCACGCGCGAGCGGGGCAATCGCTTCCGCCGCCGCGAGGAGCTCGCGGTCGGGGAGAGCCTTCTCGCGCAGCTGGACCGCGCGGACGCCCACGGCGAGGAGGCGGCCGGCGAGCGCCGCCGGATCCTCGACGCCGCTCGCGGCACGATCGGTGAGGGCGTAGATGGGCGGCAGACGGAGCGGCATGCGGCGGACGCTCCTCAACCCTTCGCCGCGAACCGCTCCATGAAGCGCGTCGAAAGTCGGCCCTCGACGAAGTCGGGGTCGTCGAGAATCCGGCGATGGAGGGGGATCGTCGTCTTGATCCCTTCGATGACGAAGAAATCGAGCGCCCGGCGCCCGCGCGAGATCGCTTCCGCGCGGTCGCGCCCCCAGACGATGAGCTTGGCGATCAGAGAGTCGTAGTGGGGCGGGATCAGGTATCCCTGGTAGGCCGCCGTGTCGAGCCGCACGCCCAGGCCCCCCGGCGGGTGGAAGGACGCGATTCGCCCCGGCGACGGCGCGAAGGTGACCGGGTCCTCCGCGTTGATGCGGAACTCGAGGGCGTGTCCGCGCGGCGACATGTCCCGCTCCAGGAACGACAGCGGCGCGCCCGCCGCCACCGCGATCTGCTCCTTGACCAGGTCGAGCGCCGTGACCTCCTCGGTGATCGGGTGCTCGACCTGGAGGCGCGTGTTCATTTCCATGAAATAGAACTGGCCGTCGCCGTCGAGCAGGAACTCCACCGTGCCGGCGTTGACGTAGCTGACGGCCTTCGCCGTGGCGACCGCGGCCTCCCCCATCCGGCGCCGGAGGTCCGCGTCGAGGACCACCGAGGGCGCCTCCTCGATCAGCTTCTGATGGCGCCGCTGGATCGAGCACTCGCGCTCGCCGAGGTGGCGGACGTTGCCGCGGCTGTCTCCGAACACCTGGAACTCGATGTGGCGGGGTTCCTCCAGGTACTTCTCGAGATAGACCTCGGCGTTGCCGAAGGCCTTTTCCGCTTCGGCCCGGGCGGTCTCGTAGGCGTTGGCGAGGTCACGCTCGTCGCGCGCCACGCGCATCCCCCGCCCTCCCCCGCCCGCCGACGCCTTCAGGATGACCGGGTACCCGGCCCTGGCGGCGAACGCGAGCGCGTCGTCCACGGAATCGAGGGGGCCCGGAGAGCCGGGAACGGTGGGCACGCCGGCCGCAGCGGCCGTGCGGCGCGCGAGCGACTTGTCGCCCATTTTCCGAATGGCCTCCGGCGAGGGCCCGATGAAGGCGATGTGGCAATCCTGAAGGATCTCGGCGAAGTACGCGTTCTCCGACAGGAAGCCATATCCCGGGTGGATCGCGTCGGCCTCGGTGATCTCGGCCGCCGAGACGATCGCCGAGATGTTGAGGTACGACGCGGCCGACGGGTACGGGCCCACGCAGACGTCCTCGTCGGCGTAGCGGACGTGGAGCGCGTCCCGGTCGGCCTCGCTGTAGATGGCGACGGTCCGGATGCCGAGCTCGCGGCACGCGGAAATGATCCGCAGCGCAATCTCGCCGCGGTTGGCGATGAGGATTTTCTTGAACATGCCGCGCGGCTATGCCGCGAGGCGAATCGCGAACAACCTCTCGCCGTATTCGACCGGCTGCCCGTTGCGCGGGTACACGGCGACGACTTCGCCTTCGACGTCGGACTCGATCTCGTTCATCAGCTTCATCGACTCGATGATGCAGAGGATCTTGCCCTTGCCCACTTTCGCCCCGACGTCGGCAAACGCTTCCGCCTCCGGAGAGGCCGAGCGGTAGAACGTGCCGACGATCGGCGAGGTGATGACGTGGACGTTGTCGTCCTCCTCCACGGCAGGCACGGCTCCCGGAGCCGAGACCGCGGAGTGGGCCGGGCCCGGCGCACCGGAGGCATGGGCCGGGGTCTCGGCGACGGCCGGACGGGGGCCCTCGATGCGGAGGCGAAAGCCGGACCTCTCGATTTCGAGGCCCGCGAGACCGCGTTCGGTGACCAGGTCCACGAGCTCCCGGATTTCTTTGAGCGAAAGCATGGCCTACAGCAGCTCCTTCTCCAGCATGGCCGCCGCCTTGCGCAGTTCGAACCGGCCCCGGCCGAAGTTGCCGTCGCGGGCCAGCAGGAGGAGCAGATAATACTCCTCGGTCACGCGGCACAGCAGCGCAGCCGACCGCGCCGAGGACATCGTGACCTCGTCGACCGTGGCGTGATCGGCCAGGGCCCGGGAGATGCGGGCCGCCTTGACGACCGCCCCGGCCTCCGCCGCCATCGAATCCATCGGGAGCCCCTCGGAGCTGACGTAGGAGTCGATCGCGATGCCGTCGAGGCCGACGAGCGAAACCGCCCGCGTCCCCTCGACGCGCTCCGCGATCCGGCGAAGGCTGTCCTGAAAGACGTTCATGCGCTCAGCGATGATGTCACGGTCGGGGGGTCCGGATCACCCGGCTTGGACGAGGGAGAGCCACTGCTTCAGGGCCCGGATCCGCGACAGTCGCAGCTCGAGGCCCGCGTCGGCAATCGCGGACGCCGGCGCCGTGGCCGCGGGCAGGAGACGGGCTTCGGCGTCCCGACGCATGCGCTTCAAGTCCTCGTCGAACGGGTGACGCGTGACGAGATCGTCGTAGATCTGGAGAGCCTCCGCATAGTGGCCCTGCGCGTAATAGAGGTCCGCGAGGGCCCGGCCGGTGGGCCGCACCGGCTCCGCGGCCGGCGTGGGTTCCGCAACCGCGAGGTCGGCGGCCGGCGGCTCGGGCGCCGACGCCGGAGGGGTCGTCTCGGGCGCCATCGCCGGCGCAGGGACGGACCGCTCTTCCGAAAAGGAGAACGCGGCCGGGACCGCGGGCGCCGGCGCCGGACGCGAGTCGGGCGCGGGCGCGATCGCCTGGTCGCGGGTCGGCATGAAGGGAAAGGGATCCTCCGCCTTCGAAGTTCCGGAGTCCTCGCCGACCTCGAAGGAGACCGAGGTGAGCTCGAACGCGTCGGCCAGCGGCGGTGACACCGAGGTTGCCGTCTTCGGCGCGGTCCGCCGCCGGCCCTTGTCGGTCTCCTGGAACTTCGGGGGAGGCGGCAGCGACTGCTCTACGGGCTTACGCGGGGGCGGCAGGGGACGCGGCGCCACGAGGGGCTCGAGCTTCGCGATCATCTCGTCGACCTTCCGGTCCCCGGAGATGGCGCGGTACAGCTTGAACTTCTTGAGCGCCTCGAGGTTGTCGTTACGGCCGAGATGGATGTCCGCGAGGGACTTGGCGGCCACCAGGTTGGCCGGATCCGCCACGAGGACCTTCGTGAAGGTCGCGATGGCGTCGGTGGCCTGGTTCGCCTCGAGGTATGCGCGGCCCAGAGCCACCTGAGCGGCCACGTAACCGGGGTGAGCCAGCAGGCCCTTCTGCAACGCGGAGAGCGCGTCCTTGATGCGCCCGACCTTACGGTACTCCTCCGCGAGCGAGACGAAAAGGCGAGAGCCGGAATCGAGGTCGAGTCGCCTCTCGAGATCGCGGATCCGCGCTTCCGCCGCCGGGTCAGCCATGAAAGAAGAGCCGCCCCCCGAAGGGGGCGGCCTTGATCTCTACGGAGCCGGAATGACGCAAGGCAGCTCGTACGAGAACGATTGCGCCGCCACCACGTTGCAGGTCGTCGCGATGTTCGTCACGCTGATGGGCACGGTTTCGACGACTTGCAGCGTGCCCGCCGGGTTCGTGCCCGTGCAGGTCGGATTCGTCGTGACCGTTCCCGGGGGCGCCGTGACCGTAATGACCGTGCCGTTGGCCGACTGGACGATTCCGGCCCGCGAGTTGAACAGCACCTGCGTGTTGACGACGGAGGTCGGGAGGTTCGTCCCGTCGAGCTCGATGAGATCTCCCGCCTG
>DATMNJ010000305.1:0-3983 GCA_035569175.1 Thermoanaerobaculia bacterium
TCTCGAGACCGGCGACCGGCGGCTCCTGTCACCCAAGTCCGCCGCCTGCGGCCTGACGCTCCGGAGGGTGTTCTACGGGCGGAGAGCGGGCTAGTTCTTCGGCTTCGGAGCGTCCGTCGAGAGCCTCGTTTGACGTCGAGACGTCTGTGACAGGACACGAGCCGCGTTACACTCTCGGGCGTGATCGACCCGGAAATTCTGGCCCCCGGCGGAACCCTCGAGCGGCAGCTGCTCGACGAGATCGACCTCGCCCGGCTGCCCCGGCACATCGCCATCATCATGGACGGCAACGGCCGCTGGGCCAAGCAGCGGGGTTCGCCGCGCGTCGAAGGCCACCGTGCCGGGATTGCCTCGGTGCGCGAGGCGGTCGAGACCTGCGCCCGGCTCGAGCTCGACGCTCTGACCATCTACGCCTTCTCGGTCGAGAACTGGAAACGGCCGCGCTTCGAGATCGTGACTCTCATGTCGCTGCTGAAGGAGTACCTCGCGAAGGAGCTCGCGAACCTGCTGAAGAACGACATCCGCTTCCGGGTCGTGGGGCGCATGAACGAGCTCGACCCCTCCGTGCAGAAGGCGTTGGCCCACGGACTGGCCGCGACCTCGTCGTGCCGCGGCATGACGTTCAACATCGCTCTCAACTACGGCGGGCGCACGGAAATCGTGGACGCGTGCCGCTCGATCGCCACCGACGTCGCCGCGGGCCGGCTCACGACCGAGCAGATCGACGAAGAGACGCTGGGTTCCCGTCTCGGCACGGCCGGGCTGCCCGACCCCGACCTGCTCATCCGGACGAGCGGGGAGATGCGCGTGTCGAACTTCCTTCTCTGGCAGATCGCGTACAGCGAAATCTGGGTCACGCCGACGCTCTGGCCCGACTTCCGCAAGCGGCATCTCTTCGAGGCGATTCTCGACTTCCAGAAACGGGAGCGCCGTTACGGCGGCGTCATCAGCGAGGGCCGCTCCGCCGAAGCCGAGGCGCAGGGCGGGCGGCGCTGATGCGCTTCCAGGCCTGCACCCGAAGAGCGCGGCGACGAGGGTGCCCGACCTCGGCCGCGCCGTACCTGCGTTCGTGTCCGTAGGCACGCGAGAACTCGCGGCCGCGGCCGCGATTCCGATCGTCCTCGCGGCGCTGTTCCTGGCGCCCCCGATCGTGTTCAACCTGCTCGTGGCCGTCCTGGCCCTCGGCGCTCTCCGGGAGTTCTACCGGATGGCCGAGGCGACGGGTCACCCCGTGGCGAAGACGCTCGGCATCGTGTGCGGCGGCCTGGTCCTCGGGGACGCTGCGGTCCTCTGGGGGCCGATACACTTCGTGACGCGATCGGGCGTTCTCATCGACATCGCGGCGAGGCAGCGTCCGGGCGGTTGGTTCGCCCTCGTCCTCCTCGGCGTCGGGCTCGCGGCGCTCGCGCCGCTCTTTGCGCGCCTTCCCCCGGCGCTCGCGCTCGCGGGAGCATCCTCGACGGCCTTCGGCGTCCTTTCGATCGCGCTGCCGGCGACGAGCCTGTGCTACCTGCGCGACCATTCGCCCCGAAGCGTTCTCTTTCTCCTGTTGCTCGTCTGGGTCTGCGATTCGGCCGCGTATTACGTCGGGCGGCGGTTCGGCGCCCATCTCCTCGCGCCCGTGGTGTCGCCCAAGAAGACCTGGGAGGGCTCGATCGGCGGCTTCGTCGCCGCGACCCTGTTCGGCGCGGCCGCGGGGGCGTGGTGGTTGGTGCCGGAGCTCGGTCCGATCCAGGGGGCGCTCGCGGGGGCGCTCGCCTCCACCGCCGGCCAGCTCGGTGACCTCGTCGAATCTCTGTGGAAGCGGGGCGCCGGGGTCAAGGACTCGGGCACCTTCCTGCCCGGCCACGGCGGCATCTACGACCGGATCGACTCGCTGCTGTTCGCGGGTCCCGTGGTCGCCGGCTTCCTGGCCTGGCTCTAGAGCCCGCCTCGCCCTCCTGCCGAGGGGACTCCAAATATAATGACGTGTTGCCCATGAAATCCCTCTCGATCCTCGGCTCGACCGGCTCGATCGGCCGCTCGACTCTCGACGTGGTCGCGGCGATGCCGGACCGGTTCCGGGTCGTGGCGCTCGCGGCCGGGCGTTCCATCGAGAAGCTTGCCGAGCAGGTCGCCCGGTTCCGCCCGCAGCTGGTGTCGATCGACCGGGCGGAAGACGTCTCCCGCCTCGAGCGTCTGCTTCCCGCGGGCCTCGGCTGCCGCGTCGTCGCGGGCAGGGAAGGGCTCGACGAGGCGGCGTGCCACGCCGACGCGGACACCGTCGTCGGGGGGCTGGTCGGCGCCCTGGGATTGCGCTCGGCGCAGACCGCGGTCCGCGCCGGCAAACGCCTCGCGCTCGCCAACAAGGAGCCCCTCGTCGTCGCCGGCGAGCTCATCCTCGCGGAGGCGAAGAAGAGCGGCGCCGAGCTCGTCCCCGTCGACTCCGAGCACAGCGCGATCCACCAGGCCTTGCGCTCGGGCCGCCCGGGCGAGGCCGCGCGCCTGGTGCTGACGGCTTCCGGCGGCCCCTTCCGGGAGCGGCGGCTCGAGACGTTCGACGCGATCACGGTCGAAGACGCGCTCGCCCACCCGACGTGGAAGATGGGCCCGAAGATCACCATCGACTCGGCGACGATGATGAACAAGGGCCTCGAGGTGATCGAGGCGCATTTCCTCTTCGGCATCCCGGGCGAGAAGATCGACGCCGTCATCCACCCCCAGTCGTTGATCCACTCGTTCGTCGAGTTCGTGGACGGGTCGCTCGTGGCCCAACTCGCGAAGAACGACATGAAGTTCCCGATCGTCTACGCCCTGTCCTACCCCGAGCGGCTCCCGAACGCTTTCGGGCGTCTCGATCTCGTGGCGCTCTCGCGCCTGGATTTCCACGAGCTCGACCCGCGCCGCTACCCGGCTTTCGGCCTCGCCCGCGTGGCGCTGTCCGCGGGGGGCGGCATGCCGGCCGTCCTGAACGCCGCCAACGAAGTGGCCGTCGCGGCGTTTCTCGAGGGGAAGATTTCCTTCCCCGACATCGTTAACGTCGTCTCGGCAACCATGGAAACCACCGGCCGCACGGCCGCCCCCGCAAGCCTGGACGAGGCGGAAGAGATCGATCGCGCGGCGCGCGAGGCGGCCTCGGTCCTCGTCCGCCGCCGCCCGGCGCCCGTGGCCGCCCGGTAAGGATCCCCTAAGGAGCCCTCTTGACGATTCTCAGCAACACTCTGGCCCTCATCGTCGTCCTGTCGGTCCTCGTCGTGGTCCACGAGTTCGGCCATTTCGCGGTCGCCAAGTGGTTCCGTTTCCCGGTCGAGGTCTTTTCGGTCGGTTTCGGCAAGCGCCTCTTCGGCAAGCAGTGGCGAGGCACCGACTACCGGGTCTCGGCGATCCCGCTCGGCGGTTACGTGCGCGTCATCGGGCTCGGGCCCGACGAGTCCACGGTCACCGAAGGCACCTCGCAGGAGGCGCCGCCCGTCGGCAAGCGCTGGCAGCGCGCGCTCGTGCTGCTCGCCGGGCCCGGCATGAACTTCGTCCTCGCGATCCTCCTGCACACGGCCGTGTTCGTCGTCGGCGTGAAGGTCCCGGCCTACGAGCTCGACCGTCCCGTCATCCGGGTCGTGGAGCCGGATTCTCCGGGCGCGGCCTCGGGCTTCCTGCCGGGCGACCGCGTCGTCTCGATCAACGGCACGGAGACGCCGCGGTGGCGCGACGTCCTCTTCATCTTCGGCATGAGCGCGCGCGAGAAGCTCGACGTCGAGGTGGACCGCGGCGGCAACGGCGTCTTTCTCCACGTCGTGCCGCGGCCGAACACGAAGTACGACCTCGGCTACGTCGGACTCCTGCCCGACTTCGGCACCGGCGTGCGTCCGCGGATCGGCTCGGTGGTGTCGGGGTCGCCGGCGGAAAAGGCGGGCCTGAAGGCCGGCGACGTCATCGTCTCGGTTGCTGGCCACGAGATCAAGGGCGCGCCGGACCAGATCTTCACGAACTTCGTTGCCGCGGTCTCG
>DATMNJ010000306.1:0-8707 GCA_035569175.1 Thermoanaerobaculia bacterium
GCCGACGACACGATGCGACCCATCTGGAGCGGCCACATCAGCTTCGGGCTCATCTCGATTCCGATCTCTCTCTCTTCGGCGATCGAGTCCTCGGAACGCGTCTCGTTCCGACTCGTGCACCGCAAGGACCACTCGCCGATCCACTACAAGAAGTTCTGCACCAAGGAAGACATCGAAGTCCCGAATGACGAGATCGTCCGGGCTTACGAGGTCGGGGACGACGAGTTCGCCGAGGTCGAGAAGGACGAGCTCGACAAGCTCGCGACCGCCGAGGACGACGAGCAGGGGGCGGTGGAGGTCCTTCAATTCGTGGACTTCGCTTCCCTGAATCCGCTCTCGTTCGATCACCCCTACTACGTGGCGCCCCGCAAGGGCGGCGAGAAGGCCTATGGCGTGCTGCGGGAGGCCCTGGTCGAGGCCCACCGCATCGGCATCGCGCGCCTCCAGCTCCGAAAGCGGCCCACCCTCGCGGCGCTCATTCCCGGCCCGCGCGCCATCGCTCTCGAGTCGCTGCGGCACTTCGAGGAGCTGCGCGAGCCGTCGCACCTTCCGATCCCGGCAACGACGAAGAAGTCGGCGGAGGTCAAGATGGCGCGCCTTCTCGTGGATCAAATGTCCGCGGACGGCTGGAATCCGGCCGATCATCCGAACACGTACCAGAAGGCGTTGACGAAACTCCTGGCCGCGCGCGGGCGATTCAGTTTGAAGCAGCGGGCCGAAGTTGCCAGGGGCGCGGGAAGCGAAAACGTCATCGACCTGATGGAGGCGTTGAAGAAAAGCCTCGGGCAGGCGAAAACCCGTTCCCGCAGGCCGGCGGCGCGCCGCGCGGGAGCCGCATGAATGCCACGGCGGAACTGGCATTCATGACGCCGGCCTCGAGACCGCCGCCCGTCGGACTCTCCCACCCGGAGAAAGTTCTCTGGCCGGACGAGGGCTACTCGAAACTCGACCTGGCGAAGTTCTACCTGCGTGTCTTCCCGAAGCTCGCGCCCTTCGTCCGGGATCGACTGCTCGCGCTGGAGCGGTGCCCGGAGGGCCTGCGCGGCGAATGTTTCTTTCAGAAGGAAAAGCCGGCGGGCCTGCCCGAGGACACGCCGACGCGGCGCATCCTCCACCAAAAGGGCTTTACGAACTACGTGGTCGGGGGACGGCGGGAGACCCAGACCGCCCTGGCCAACCTCGGCTGCATCGCCGTTCACGTCTGGTCGAGCCGCGCCCGCGCGCCGCGCAAGCCCGACTGGATCTGCTTCGACCTCGATCCGGCTTCGGGCCGCTTCGCCGACACCATCGGCGCCGCATTGCTCGTCCGGGACGCCCTCGAGGCGCTCAAACTGACCTCCTTCCCGAAGACCTCGGGCGGAAAGGGTCTTCACGTCTTCGTCCCGATTCGCTCGGGCCCGGACGCCGACGACGTCCTGCGGTTCGCCCAACGTCTGGGAGTGAGGCTCGCGGCCGCGTTCCCGGATCAGTTGACCGTGGAGGCGCGCCTGCGCGACCGAGGGAAGCGCGTCTACCTCGATCCCTTCCGCAACGCGTTTGCCCAGACCGTCGTCGCTCCGTACTCGGTGCGCTGCCGCCCGGGCGCCCCGGTGTCGACTCCCCTGGCATGGTCCGAGGTGAAGCCCGGGCTCGATCCGGATCGCTTCACGATGGGCAACTTCGAAAAGCGCCTCGCCCGCCAGGATCCGTGGGAGGGCTTCTTCCAGAGCCGCCAGTCCTTCACGGCGCCGAACAGCGCGCTGGCGCGGCTGTGACGCCGAGTCCGCCCTCTGCGTTCCGGACGGCTCCAGGGATGAGGCGCTTTCGCGTGATCGGCAGCTCGCTGGCCGCCCTCGGCGCCCTCCTGCTGATCGTCGCCGCCGCGCATCGCGCGACCGGAATCAGGGCGCAGGCCGGGGGATTCCCCCCGCTCCCGGCATCGTCTCCGTCGCCCCCGTCGTCCCCGTCATCTGCGTCGTTCCCGCCGCCGCTCGAGCGGAAGGCGCCGGCCTCCGGCGACGCTCTCGGACGGCTGGAGATTCCCCGGGTCGGCCTTGCCGCCATCGTGTTCGAGGGCGATTCCGAGGCGATTCTCCGAAAGGGCCCGGGCCACGTTCCGGGCACCGCATGGCCCGCCGACATCGAGGCCAAGCCCGGCAACTGCGTCATCGCCGGCCACCGGGACTCCTTTTTCCGCGTTCTTCGGGATGCCAGGGAGGGCGACCTCGTCCGGCTGGTCGATGCGTCGGGAACGCGCAGCTATCGGCTCGAGAGCAAGCGGGTCGTTTCTCCCGGCGACGTGTCCGTGATGGGCGCGACGCCGGACGCCCGCCTGACGCTGATTACCTGTTACCCCTTCCACTGGATCGGCGCCGCGCCCTCGCGCCTGGTCTGGAGCGCGATCCCGATCGCGCCGGAGCTCGACGCGGCGAGCCGCTGAGGGATCCCGCCCGCGTCCTGTTCGCATCCCCACGACCGAGCCTTTCTCCAGTCTCCGGGGCAATGAAAAAGGCCCCGGCGAACCGGGGCCTTTGGTCGCCAGTGGGCCGCCGTCAAACGGCGCGTCGACCCGAAACGAGGTTGATGATCAGGATGACGACCGCGACCACGAGCAGAACGTGGATGAAGCCGCCGAGGGCGTATCCGGAGACGAGTCCGAGGGCCCACAGCACGAGGAGGATGACGAAGATGGTCCAAAGCATTTGGTTCGCCCTTGTTCCTTTCCGGGGCGCTCAGCGCGACCCCGCCAGGGGATAAGAGCGAAAGTCGTGCCAGAGCTCGGACGCTATCGCTTGCGCGCCGGAGCCTTCTTCTCGCGCGGCGCGGCGTGGGCCTTCCCCACCCCCTGCGGCAGCAGGCTTTCGACGACGTCGGCCAGAATCGTGTCGCCCTCGGTCATCACGTAGGCGCGGTGCACGACGTTGCGCAGCTCGCGGACGTTCCCCGGCCAGTCCCAGCGCTGCAGCACCTCGAGGGCGGCCGGATCCCAGGCGGTCACGCCTTCCTTCTCCTGGTCGTCGATCTGTTTTCGGAAGTGCTCGGCCAGCATCGAAAGGTCCTCGCGCCGTTCCGCCAGCGTCGGCAGGGTGATCGGCAGGACGTTCAAGCGGTAATAGAGATCCTCGCGGAGCTTTCCCTCCTTGACGGCCTCCAGCGGGTCCCGGTTCGTCGCGGAGACCAGGCGGACGTCCACTCGGATGTCCTGCGATCCGCCCACGCGCCGGACCGTCTTGGCTTCGAGAACGCGCAGCAGCTTGACCTGGAGCTCGGAGCCCATTTCGGTGACCTCGTCGAGAAAGAGGGTCCCGCCGTTGGCCTCCTCGAAGTAGCCGATGCGGCGCTTGTCCGCTCCGGTGAAGGCGCCCCGCTCGTGGCCGAAGAGCTCGCTCTCGATCAGGTTCGGGGAGATCGCGCCGCAGTTGAAGGCGACGAACGGACTCGAGGCGCGCCGTGAGAGACGGTGGATCGTCATCGCGACGACCTCCTTGCCCGTCCCGCTCGCTCCCGTGACGAAGACCGGTGCGTTGGAGCGGGCCACGCGGCGGATGACCTCGAAGATCTTCTTCATCGGCCCGGAAAGCCCGAGCAGCTCGCCGAGGCGTCCGGTCTCCAGAAGCTCGTCGCGCAGAGTATCGACCTCCGATTCCAACCTGCGGCGCGCCGTGAGACGCTGGAAGACGACCTCGAGCTGGGCGGGCCGCAGCGGCTTCAGGAGGTAGTCGGACGCTCCGGCACGCAGCGCCTCCACCGCGCTGTCGAGCGAGGCCTGGCCCGTGATCACGATCCCGTCGCGCTCCGGGTCGGCCTCACGCGCCTGGCGGAACATCTCGATCCCGTCGCCGTCGGGAAGGTTGACGTCCACGAGGAGAACCTCCGGCCTGAACTCCTCGAGGGCGCGGACCGCCTCGCCGGCGGTGCCCACCGCCAGCGTCTGCCCGCCGAGATCCCGGATCGCAAGATCGAGCCCCTTGCGGGTTGCCACATCGTCTTCGACGATGAGCACTCTCACGGCCCGGACCCCCCGGGGTCACCGGCCAGCAGCACGTTGCGCTCGCGCTCGAAGATCTCGAAGACCTTTTCGAGCTCCCGCCGGGCGACCTGGAGCGCCTCGGACGGGTCGTCGCCCTTGTCGGCCTGCCGCAGGGCGCGCTCGAGATGGAGGCCGACCGCCGACAGAGGCGTGGCCAGATCGTGAAAGAAGCGCGTCAGCGCCGGCCGGCTCGGGGTCACCAATTCCTTGCTCCTCGCGTCGATCTTGCGTCAGGCATCAACAGTTACGGAGCATGCATCCTATGACACAGCGCCCGCGGGCGGCCTCGAGCCGTCCGGGCGCCCGGCGCGGAAAAGGGGTGAAAATCCGCCCAAAAAAAGACCCCCGGTCTCCCGGGGGTCTCGGAGAGATTCGCTGCCGGAGACTACGACTTCCAGGGCTCGACGGTCGTGACCTTCTGGCCGCCGTCCGTCTTCGTGTACGTGACCTTGACCCGGTCGCCGACGGAGACCGAGCCCTTCATGGCCGCCTGCTCGTCGAGATCGAAGCTGTAGTTCTTGTCCTTGGGGCCGGTGATCTTGATCGTCTTGCCCGGCTCGTAGGCCTTGACGACGCCAATGACGACTTCGCTCTTCGTCTTGGTGTCGACTCCAGGGGCGCTTTCCTTGACCGTCGATTCCGAGTGCATCTTCGGAGCGGTCGCGGCCATCTGTGCGTCGTGCGTTGCCTCGGAGAGCACGGACACCTTCTCGGTGCCATCGGCCGTCTTGCTGTACGTGACCTTCGCCATCTGTCCGACGACGATCGCGCCGTTGACCTGGGCGTTCCCGTCGAGGTCGAACGAGTACGTCTTGTTGGCCGGACCCGAGAGCTTGATCTTCTTGCCCGCCTCGTACTCCTTGACCGTACCGGTGACCGTCTCGGCCTTCGTCTTGATGTCGGGGCCCGGACCTGTCTGCTTGGTCGTGGTCTCCGTGTGCGCTTTCTCGGGAACCTGCGCCACGGCGACCACAGCCGCCATGCAGCCTGCAGCGATTGCCGTAATTGCGAGTCTTTTCATGAGAAACCTCCAAGAGCGACCCAAAATCGAGCCGCTTCTCCCCCCTTACTTTCAAGAACCGTGCCGGGGTTGGTTCTGGCACGAGTGTTGCGACCCGTGTAAGGCGACGGAGATAGCGCCGGCGGCGAGGGGATTGCCGAGGGTCGGTTTTCACCATTTCCCGACCCGAATCACCCCCGAAGGAGAATGGTCTGGCAGGGGTCGACGGCAGCTCGCCGCCGGCGCGCGCTCCAATGGGCTCGCCTGGCGACTGGCACGAGCTTCAGACAGAATGCGGCGCGTGACGTCCTCGACGCGGGCCCGGCGGATTGGCATGACTCCGCTCGCCGTGGGCGCCGCGATCGTCATCCTGGGGGTGATCGCCGTCGCCTGGATCGACGCCGCGAGCAGCCGCGAATTGCTGGAGACGAGCCGGCGGGTCGAGCACACCTGGGAGGTGACCGCCGAGCTGGAGTCGGCCCTCTCCGCGCTCAAAGATGCCGAGACGGGACAACGCGGCTACCTGCTGACGGGCCAGGTCGAATACCTCGATCCGTACAAGCGGGCGGTCGACGACGTTCCCCGGCACCTGGGCCGCCTCCTGTCTCTGACCGCCGACAATCCGGCGGAACAGACGCGTCTGGCCGAGCTCAAGGACCTGGTGGGAGCCAAGCTCGGCGAGCTCGCCCTGACGGTTCGCTTGAACGCCGCCGGCGATACCCGGGCCGCTCAGCGCGCGGTGGAATCGGGCATCGGCAAGGAGCTGATGGATCGGATCCGGCAATCCGCGGACGCGATGCGCACGGAGGAGAGGGTCCTGCTGGCGCACCGCTCCGAGAGCGCCCGCCGCGCGGCGAGCAGGCTGACGACGGCCTCCATCGTCGGGACCGCCGCCTTCGTCGGCCTGCTCGCCGCCTTCCTCGCGCTCGTGCGCCGCGATTTCGTCGGCCGGGCGAAGGCCGAAGCCGAGGCCCGTGAGAGCGAAGAGCAGTTGCGGACGACGCTGCGCAGCATCGGCGACGGCGTGCTCGCGACCGATTCCGAAGGCCTGGTGACCTTCCTCAATCCCCTCGCCGAGGGGCTGACCGGCTGGTCCACCGCGGACGCACTCGGGCGGAGGGTCGAGGACGTGTTCCGGATCGTCAACGAAGAGAGTCGCGCGACGGTGGAGAGCCCCGTCCGAAAGGTGATCCGCGAGGGCATCGTGGTCGGCCTCGCCAACCACACGATCCTGATCGCCCGGGACGGGACCGAGACTCCCATCGCCGACAGCGGCGCACCGGTCCGCGACGACCTCGGGAACGTGTCCGGCGTCGTCCTGGTCTTTCGCGACATCACGGACCAGCGCCGGGCCTTGCGCGCGACCCAGCGGCTCGCGGCCATCGCCGCTTCGACCGAATACGCCATCGTCGGCGAAACGCTCGAGAACGTCATCACGGACTGGAACGCCGGCGCCGAGTCGCTGCTCGGATACACCGCGGCGGAAATGATCGGGCGCCGCATGGTCGAGCTCGGCCCTCCCGACGATCCGAACCTCTCCGCCCGGCTCACCGCGGACATCCTGGCCGGCCGCCGTGTCGGCGAATTCGACGCCCGACGCCGGGCGAAGGACGGACGCTGGCTCGACGTCGCCGTCAGCCTCTACCCGATCCGCGCCGCCGACGGGACGGTCATCGGCATCTCGCGCCTCATGCGCAACGTCACGGAGCGGCGCAAGCACGAAGCGGAGTTGAACGCGGCGCGCCATCGGGCCGAGGAGGCCAACGCCGCCAAGGACCGCTTCCTGGCCACGCTGTCGCACGAATTGAGGACGCCCCTGACCCCGGTCATGGCCTCGGTCCATCGCCTCGAGCGCCGGGCCGATCTCGGCCCCGGAGTCGCGGACTCGCTGGCCATGATCCGGCGCAACGTGGAGCTCGAAGCAAGACTCATCGACGACCTGCTCGACCTCACGCGGATCGCCCGGGGCAAGGTGACGCTCGAACGCGTACCCCTGGACTTGAACGACGTCCTCTCGAGCGTGATCCAGAGCTCCCAGAGCGAGTTCTTCGCCCGGAACCTCTCGCTCGAGTTGAGCCTCGACGCCCCGGACCACCTGGTCTTCGGCGACGCCGCGCGCCTTCAGCAGGTCTTCTGGAACCTTTTGAGGAACGCCGCGAAGTTCACTCCGGCCCGCGGGCACGTGACGGTGACGGCCGGAAACCCGTCGGTCGGCAGGATTCGCATCGACGTCCAGGACGACGGACAGGGGATCCGCCCGGAGCTGCTGACCCGGCTGTTCGAGCCGTTCGAGCAGGGAGATGCCACGCAGACGCGCCGGGGCGGAGGCCTCGGGCTCGGCCTGGCGATCGCGCGCAACCTCGTGGAGCTTCACGACGGCGCCATCGCGGCGTCGAGCGGCGGCGAGGGCCTCGGCGCCCTCTTTTCGGTCGAGCTCCCGACGACCTTCGAGAAGCCTCAAGTCCCGTCGGGAGCGTCGCTGCGCGAAGGCGAGGTCGCCGTCATCCGCGGCCGCACGTCCATCCTGCTCGTCGAAGACGACGCGGATTCCGGCGACGCACTCCAGCAGTTGCTCGTCGAGGCCGGCTTCGACGTCCGCATCGCCGACCGCGCCTCCCTCGCCACGACTCTTTTCGCGGAGCGACCGGCGGACATTCTGGTCACCGACATCGGTCTGCCGGACGCGAGCGGACTGTCCCTGCTCGCGACCATGAAAGCGATGAACCCACGCCTCAAGGCGATCGTCCTGAGCGGCTATGGAATGGAAGACGACGTGCAGCGCAGCCGCACGCTCGGCTTCGCGGAACACCTCGTCAAGCCGCTGAATCTCAACCGGCTCGTCGCCGCCCTCGATCGCCTCTCGGCGAGGGTCTGAGGGGCCGGGCGGTTCGAGTTCGGGGCGCCTCGCCTGTCAGCGGCGCGACGGCCCCGGCGTCCTCGCGCGGGTCGATTGGGAGGGCGTCCCCTGGGGCGGCGCATCCTCCCGGGACGGCGTGGTCCGGTTGACGGGAGTCGCGGTCGGGGTCGGGCCGGCCGGCGTCGGGTTCGGCGACCGCATCAACGGTTCCTGAGCGGCGAGAGTCGCCCCGGCGCTGACGAGCGCCGCCCCAAGGACGAGCCGTCTCAGGCGCCCCGGGTTCACGCCGCGGCTCCCCGATTCCCGCGCGCTTTCGTTCGCAGCTCCTTCGCGCGCCCGCGCGCGGCCTCCTGGCCCCGCTCGAAACCCCGCTGAAACGCCGGCGAGAGAGCGACGCGTCCGAGCGTTTTCTCCAGGCGGGACGCCGCGGCTTCGAACGTCACGTTTTCCAGGTCGGGTTGGAGAGCCGCGAGAAAGCCCCTGCGATAGATCGTATCCACGGACTCGCTGTCGGGCGGCAGGGTTCCCGGGTTCTCCTTCTCGAGATCCTCGATTCCAACCCACCACTGCTTGCGGGCCGCGTCGAGGCTTTCGGCGCCGGCGGCCTCGAGCACGGCCCTTGCCTTCGTCGCTTCCTCGTCGGACTCGACCAGCGCGAAGAGGACACCCTTTCCGCGAGCGAGGGCGTGCTCGTAAAGATAGAGCTCGTCGGCCGGAATGCCCGTCCGCGATGCGGCTTCGGCCGCCGCGCCTGCGGTGGCTCCGCCGATCCCGCCGGCGACGCCGAACAGGGCGGCGACCGCATATCCGACGGCGGCGACGGGGCCGATGCCCGGGATGA
>DATMNJ010000307.1:0-8117 GCA_035569175.1 Thermoanaerobaculia bacterium
CATCAGCCCGCAGGTCTGGGCCTGGCGGCCCTGGCGTGCCCGGACGATCGCCGCCCGCGCGCGCCGGATCATCACGCTCTTTCCGTTCGAGACCGAGATCTACCGGAGGCTCGGCGCTGACGCGGTGTGCGCCGGTCACCCTCTCGTCGAGGACGTCGAGGAGGGGCTCGGGGTTGCCTCGCCCCTTCCGCCCAAGACGCGGCGGCGCCTGGTCCTGTTGCCCGGAAGCCGCGCCGTCGAGGTCGCGAGGCTCTGGGGCGACCTCTCCGAGGCCGCGTCCCACCTGGCGCGGCGCCTGGACCTCGAGGTCGTCGCCGTGCGCGCCCCGGGACTGGACGAGGCGCTCTTTCCCGGCGCGGCGCAGCGCGGCATCCGCGTGGTGTCCGAGGGCCTGCACCCGCTACTCGCCTCGGCCGATCTGGCCATCGTCGCGTCCGGGACGGCGACGCTCGAGGCCGCCCTCTGCGGGGCGCCGATGATCGTCGTCTACCGGACCTCGGCGCTGAGCTACGCGATCGCGATGTCGCTCGTGCGGCTGACCTGGTTTTCGCTGGTCAACATCG
Organism: Thermoanaerobaculia bacterium; assembly: GCA_035569175.1. Classification (GTDB taxonomy): domain Bacteria; phylum Acidobacteriota; class Thermoanaerobaculia; order UBA5066; family Gp7-AA6; genus DAHUXD01. The sequence goes on from DATMNJ010000307.1 coordinate 564, forward strand.
TCGCCCGAGAGTCGGTGGTTCCCGAGCTCCTGCAGGAGCGCTTGACGGTCGAGAGCCTCGAGCGAGAGGGAGAACGGCTGCTCGGGTCGCCCGAGGCCCTCGAGACGATGAAGCGAGGCCTCGTCCGCGTGTGCCGGGAGCTCGGTCCGCCGGGCGCGAGCGTACGCGCGGCGCAGTTCGTGTTGTCGGCCCTTTCGGCCCCCTCGTCGGGCGAGGCCACTGCGCTCGCGGGGGCGGCGCCGTGAGCCCCTTGCCGCGCCTGCTCGCGTACTTCCGCCGCTACTCGAGCCGCGCCGCGCTCGCGCTGGCGGCGATGGGGCTCGTGTCCGCCGCGACGGTCGCCCTTCTCTTCCTGCTGAAGAAGGTGATCGACGAGGTGCTCGGCGCCGGGGCCTCGGGATCGCTCGCCGGCCTCACGCCGGGCGCGTCCGGACGGATGGCGCCGCTGCTCGCCGCGCTCGAGAGCGGCTACGCGTCCGTCCGTGACGGCGCCCTCGCGGCGGGCCTCGGCACCCGCTGGGCGGTGCCGCTGCTGCTCGTCGCGTCGCTCGTGGTGAAGAACGTGTTCGCCTATCTCTCCGAGTACGCCCTGAACTCGATCGGACTGGCGATGGTGAGGGACTTGCGCCGCGATGCCTACCGCGCGCTGCTCGAGCAGTCCACGCGCTATTCCTCGGAGAGCTCGTCGGGCGAGCTCATGAGCCGGCTTCTCTCCGACGCCGAACAGATCCAGTCGGCCTTCGGCTCCCGTCTCGCCGATTTCGTGCAGGGGAGCCTGACCATGGTCCTCGTCCTCGTCTACGTCTTCTCCCTGAATTTCCGCCTCGCGACCGCCGTCCTCGTCGTCGCGCCCCTGCTCGTCATTCCGATCGTGGCGAATTTCCGCACGCTGCGCCGCTCGGGGCTTGCGGCCCGCGAGCGCATCGGCGAGATGGGCTCGCTGCTCGGCGAAACGCTGCGCGGCAACCGCCTCATCAAGACCTACGGGATGGAGGACTTCGAGGCCGAGCGCTTCGACGCGGCCAACCGCCGGTATTTCTCCGCCAGCCGCCAGACGATGCGGCTCCAGGCCCTGAACTCGCCCCTGATGGAGATCCTGGCCGGCGTCGGCCTGGCCCTCGTCTTCGTCTATGCGGCCGGCCAGATCCGGGCAGGACAAATGACCGTCGGCGGGCTGCTGTCGTTTCTGGCGGCAATCATGATGCTCTACAAGCCGTTGAAGGACGTCACCAAGACGAACCTCGTCCTTCAGGTGGCGCTGGCCGCGGCACAGCGGCTCTTCGACGTGATCGACGGGGACAACGACATCCTCGAAAAGCCGGGCGCACGGGATCTGCCTTCCTTTGCGACCGCGCTGCGGTACGAGGCCGTCGGCTTCGGGTACGGCCCGGAGCTGGTGCTCGAGGGCCTCGATCTGGCGATCGCCCGAGGGGAGACGGTCGCTCTGGTCGGCCCCTCGGGCGCCGGGAAGACGACGCTCGTCAACCTGCTGCCCCGCCTCTACGATCCGACGGGAGGTCGGGTCACCCTCGACGGCGTGGACCTGCGCGACGCGACGCTGAAGTCCGTCCGCCGCCAGATCGGACTGGTGACCCAGGAGACGATCCTCTTCGACACGAGCGTGCGCGAGAACATCGCGTACGGCGAGAGGGCCCCTTCGGAGGTGCGCGTCCGCGCCGCGGCGCGGGCCGCATGCGCCGACGAATTCATCGAGCGGCTGCCGCAGGGCTACGACTCCCCGGTCGGAGAAGGGGGCGCCCGACTCTCCGGCGGCCAGCGCCAGCGGCTGGCGATCGCCAGGGCGATCTACAAGGACGCCCCGATCCTGATCCTCGACGAGGCCACCTCCCAGCTGGATGCCGAGTCCGAGGCCCTCGTCGCCCGGGCCCTGGCGAATCTCATGAAGGGCCGCACGACCCTGGTCATCGCCCACCGCCTGTCGACGGTGCGGCGAGCGAACCGGATCGTGGTCCTCGACGGGGGCCGCATCGTCGAGGAGGGAAGCCACGCCGAGCTCTTGACTCGCGGAGGCCTCTATCGCAGGCTGCACGACATGCAGCATTTCGCCGAGAACGGAGCGCCCCTCGGCACCGCGTTGGTCCCATGACGATTCGCAGCATGACGGGATTTGGCCGCTCGCGCGGGCCGGTCGGCGCCGACCGGGCCGCGGAGATCGGTGTCCGCAGCGTGAACAGCCGATTCCTGGACCTCACCGTCAAGACGAAGGAGACGGAAGCAGGGCTCGAGCCCGCTCTGCGGCGGACGTTTTCCCGCCGCCTCCACCGCGGCAAGGTCGAAGTCTCCCTGCGGCTGAAACGGACGAGCCCGTCGGACGTCGAGATCACGGTGGACGAGGCGCTCCTCGAGGCGCTGTTGTCGCGGCTGGCGGCGCTGTCCGAGCGCTATCCGATCGAGGGACGACTCTCGGTCAGGGACCTGTTGACGATCCCGCAGGCCGTGGTGGTCGAGACCGCGTCGGAATCCTTCACGCCCGAGGAAGTCGCGGCGGTCGAGGCGCTCGCCGACGAGGCCGCCCGAGCGCTGGTCGCGATGCGGACGGTCGAGGGCGCCGCGATCGCCGCCGACCTCTCGCCGCGCATCGGACGCGTGCGCCGCAAGGCGGCCGGGCTGGCCGAGCGGCGGGAGGAGATCGCTCGCAATCTTGCCGCCACCCTGCGCGAGCGGGTCCGCGCGCTGTTTCCGGACGTCGCCATGGATCCCACCCGGCTCGAGCAGGAGGCGGCCCTCGCCGCCGATCGCGCCGACGTGGCCGAGGAGCTCCAGCGGCTCCAGGGACACCTCGACCAGTTCGACACGATCCTCGCCGGCGGCGACGAGTCCGTCGGAAAGAAGCTCGACTTCCTGACGCAGGAGATCCTGCGCGAGCTCAACACGCTCGGCTCCAAGAGCCGGGACCTGCTGTCCACCCGCGAGATCCTCGACATGAAGTCGGAGACCGAGAAGATCCGCGAGCAGGTTCAGAACATCGAATGAGCCCGGCGCCGCGGGGTGATCTCTTCATCGTGTCGTCGCCCTCGGGCGGCGGAAAGACGACGCTCATCCGCCGGCTGCTCGCCAGTCCGCCGGGAGGCGAGCCCCTGCGCTTCTCCGTCTCCCACACCACGCGGCCCCGGCGCGAGGGCGAGCTCGACGGACGGGAGTACCACTTCATCACGGCCACCGAATTCGAGAGGATGGCGCGTCACGCCGAGTTCCTCGAGCACAACGAGGTGCATGGCAACTTCTACGGAACGGCGAAGTCGGAGGTCCTCCCGCGCCTCTCCGTCGGAGAGGATGTGGTCCTCGACATCGACGTGCAGGGAGCCCGGGACATTCGCGAGGCTTACCCGGAGGCGATCTCGATCTTCATCGTTCCGTCCTCGGCCTCGGAGCTCGAGCGCCGCTTGAGGCGCAGGGGGCTCGATGGCGAGGACGCGATCCGCAAGCGCCTCATCAACGCCGCCAAGGAAGTGGCGCAAGCCGATTCGTTTCAATACGTTATCGTGAATGACGACCTCGATCGGGCCAGTCTTGAGTTAGAATCCGTGGTTCGCGCCTCCCGGCTGACTCCGGCGCGACAAGAACGATTTCTCGAAAGACTGCGCAAGGACTTTCGCTAGAAGGGGTTGGAACACATGATCCAGTCGATTCCCGAAGGTGTGGACAGCAAGTTCCGGTTGGTTCTTCTGCTCGCGCGGCGAGCGGAGCAGCTCATGCGCGGAGCCCGTCCCAAGCTCGAGACCGATCGGCCGCTGAAGCCGACGCGCCTGGCGGCCGCCGAGTTCGGCCAGGACCTCGTCCGGTGGGGCTATGGCGCCGAGGGCGGCATCCTCGATGCGGCCGGCGAAGAGTCGGAAGCCGAGCAGGACGATCTCGTCGAGGAAGAAGCCTCGCGCTGATCCGGCCCCCCACGCGATGAACAGGCCCCCGCGGGTCCTCCTCGGCGTCGCCGGGGGCATAGCCGCCTACAAGGCGGTCGAGGTTCTTCGCGATCTCGTCGGCCGCGGCGCCGAGGTCCGGGTGGCGATGACGCGGGGAGCCCGCGAGTTCGTCGCGCCCCTCACCTTCGCCGTCCTGTCGCAGCACGAGGTGTTCACGGAGGTCTGGGGCTCCGGCAACTCTCCGGCCGTCGAGCACGTCGCCATCGCGGACTGGTGCGATCTGATCGTCGTGGCTCCGGCGACGGCGCACACGCTCGGGAAGTTCGCCAACGGCCTGGCCGACGATTTTCTGTCGACGGCCCTGCTCGCTTACCGCGGGACGGTTCTCCTGGCGCCGGCGATGGAGTCGGCGATGTGGGAGAACCCCGCCGTCCGCGCGAACCTGGAGCGCCTCACGGCGCGCGGCGCTCGGACCATCGGGCCGGACAGCGGCGCCCTGGCGTCGGGCCGCGAAGGCGTCGGCCGCATGGCCGAGCCGGCCGCCATCGCCGCCGAAGCGTGGAGGCTCCTGTCCGGCCGCGGTCGGGACCTCGACGGGCTGCGCGTGCTCGTGACGGCAGGACCGACGCGGGAGCCGATCGACCCCGTCCGTTTCGTGTCCAACCGGTCGAGCGGCCGCATGGGGTTCGCGCTCGCCGAGGCGGCCCGCGATCGCGGAGCGCGGGTCACGCTCGCCGCCGGCCCCTCCAGCCTCGTTCGCCCCGACGGGGTCCGCGTGCTCGAGTTCGAGACGGCAGACGACCTGCATGGCCTCCTCGTCCGCGAGTTCCCTGAGTGCGACGGCCTGGTCATGGCCGCCGCGGTGAGCGACTTCATCCCGGAAGCGACCGAGCGACGGCTCCACCGTGCCGACGGCGTCCGCAGCGTCCGCCTGGACCCGGGTCGCGACATCCTCGCAGGCCTTGCTCCCTTGAAGCGCGGGCAGACCGTGGTCGCCTTCGCCGCGGAGACCGAGGACCTGGCCGAGCGCGGCCGCCGCAAGATGGAGGCGAAGGACGCCGACCTGGTGGTGGTCAACGACGTCGGGAAGCCGGGCATCGGCTTCGAGGCCGAGGACAACGAGGTCCTGATCCTGCGCCGCGACGGCGCCTCCGAGACCGTCTCGCGCCGCAGCAAGCGCGCGATCGCCGACCGGATCTGGGACGCCTTCCTGGCGGCCCGCTCGGTCCGCGCCGAAATGGGGAGCCCCGCCCGCAAGCTCTAACCTGCGCTCGAACCGCCTGGCAGTAGACTCCCGCCGTGGCAGGCGACCCCCCGACCAGGGACCAACTCGAATTCTTCCGCGACCTCGGCGTGCGCGACGTCTTCTTCGATCGCCCCGCGGCCACTCCGGCCGCGTCGGTCGTTCCGGGCTCGATGCACGACCTCGGCGCCCTGAAGACGCACCTCGACGGGTGTCCGCGCTGCAAGCTGTCGAAGACGCGGACGAACATCGTCTTCGGGCAGGGCAATCCCAAGGCCGAGCTCATGTTCGTGGGCGAGGCTCCCGGCCGCGACGAGGATGAGCAGGGCCTGGCCTTCGTGGGGCGCGCCGGTCAGCTTCTGACGAAGATCATCGAAGCCATCGGACGGACCCGCGACGAGGTCTTCATCGCGAACGTCCTGAAGTGCCGGCCCCCGAACAACCGGAACCCCGAGCCCGACGAGGTCGCCGCCTGCCGGCCCTTTCTGGACGAACAGATCCGTCTGATCGCCCCGCGCGTGATCGTGACGCTCGGCACCTTCGCCGCCCAGGCCCTCCTCGAGACCGACGAGCCGATCGGCCGCATGCGCGGCCACTGGCGGACGGCCCGGGGCGTTCGCGTGATGCCGACCTTCCATCCGGCGTTCCTGCTGCGCTCGCCGGAGCGCAAGAAGGACGTGTGGGAGGACATGAAGCTCGTGCGGGATTTCCTCGCCGACAAATAGGACAAGGGCGGCGCTCTCACCGCCCCTCAGCCCCGCCCCTCTCCCCGCGGGAGAGGGGAGTCTTTATGGCGTCGCGACTTTCTCGAGCGTCGAGAAGATCGGGAAATGGCTGGCCGCGCCCATGAAGAACAGCATCGGGACCGAGAGCCAGGCGTTTGCGCGCGAGGCGAGGAAGGCGCGGCGCGCCCACTTGGCCTGGTCGGCTGGAGCGGCCGCTCCCGTCTCGGCGGTGGCCTTGACCGCGGCGATGATCTTCTTCTGCAGGGGCCAGATGATCATCCACACGTTGAGGAACATGATCGAGCCCATCCCCCCGCCGACCATGATCGAGATGGACCGGCTCGAGGAGCCGCCCTTCTGGGCCATGCCCGCCGTGGCGTACGCGATGAAGATCACCACGACGGCGACGGCGAGAGCGACGACGCGGCCGTCCTTGAGCGGGCCGCCTGCTACGGACGCCCGGAAGATCCCGGCGATGGCCATGAACGCGATCGACCAGCCCACGAGAAAGATCAGGAGGGTCATGTGGCGGGGGGCTTCGGTTCCGGCGATGAGCGCGTAGTAGATGAAGCCGGAGAACCAGGTGAACACCGCTCCCCAGCGAAACCAGAACAGCGCCCTGGGCATCAGGAGAGGGACGACCTTGCCCTTGGTTGCCGCATCGAGCTCCTTCTGGAACTGGACGTTGACGAGGTTGAAGAAATAGAGCATCCCGATCCAGGTAATCCCGGCCAGGAAGTGGATCCAGCGCAGAAGAAACTGGAAGTTGGTGGTGAAATCCTGAGGCCAGCTGAGCATGAAACCCTCCTCTCAGAATTGAAGCGCGGGCCATCTTCTCACAGCCCGGCGGCCCTGCCGTAGAATCGGCGCTCCGGACGCGCACCGACACCATGACGCCAATCGCCCGACCGCTTCGCCCGACACGCCGGTTCGCCGCCGTTGCGCTCGCGTGCCTTGCCGCCGGGCTCGGGACGTCGGCCTGCTCGCGCAAGGGCGGCGCCCGCCCCTCCGGCCCGTCCCCGACGCCGGTCGCGACGGCCGCGCCGGCGCCGGCGTCTCCCGCGCGATCGGCGGACGCCGGCTACGCGCTGCGGCCGGCGGAGCGGGCGGCGGTGGACGAGTTTCTGCGTCGCAATCCGACCCTCCGGGCGGCCAGCGACGGGGACCACCGCAAGGTCGAGGACGGCGACGGCGTCGAGGGCCTCTACGGCGTCTACCATCCCTACTTCGTCCGCGGCGACGACAACGACGACGGCGTGCTCGACTTCGTGATGGCATTCGTGCGCCGCGACTCCGAGCGCGACACGCCGTGGTTCTCGGTCGTCGTCTTCGACGGGCGGCCCGACGGCGGCTTCGAGCCGGGTGGCTTTCTGGAGCGTGACATCTCGCTGGCAGACGGGGACCTTTCGATCGACCGCGACGCCATCGTCGTGACGCCCGACGTGTCCGAGGATCTGACGCGGCGATACCGGTGGGATCCGGGCAAGCAGCGCCACGTCTTCGTCCGCGACGACGACACCGAGGAGCCCGCATCGCCTCCGGCGTCCCAGATCTGACCGCGGCGATCCGCACGATCGCCGTCGCGCTGCCGCTGCCTCTGCGCCGGAACTTCACGTACGGCCTCGCGCCGGCGATGCCGGCCCCATTGCCGGGCACCCGCGTGCGGGTGCCGTTCGGGGAGCGCGTTCTGACCGGAGTCGTGGTC
>DATMNJ010000308.1:0-17900 GCA_035569175.1 Thermoanaerobaculia bacterium
CGACGGCCGCCTCTCGGTCATCGGCTCGAGCAACCTCGACTTCCGGTCGTTCGAGCGCAACTCCGAGTGCAATTTTGCGATCCTCGACGCGCAGCTCGGCGCGCGCATGGAGCGACAGTTCGAGGTCGACCTCGCGCAGTCAAGGGAGATCCTGGCCCCGGAATGGCGGCGGAGGGGCTGGCTTCACCGTGCCGGCGATGGGCTGGCGCGCCGCCTCGCGCCGCTGCTGTAGCGTCGTCCGGCGCGGTCCCGAGAGGCTAACGAGTGGATGAAGGCCGGGGCAACGGGCGCGGCCGGGGCGTAGGATTTACCCGTCGAACGGAGGGCGTTATGAAGTTTCTCTCCGGAGTGGTGCTCGGGGTCGTGGCAGCGGGCCTGGGGGCCGTGGCTCTGGTCGCGAGCGGCGTGATCGATCCGGCCGCCAGCGTCGCGCCGAGCGCCCTCGAGACGCGCATCGCGCGATTTGCGCTCGACCACGCGGTCGCGCGCCGCGCGCCGAGATCGGCGAATCCCTTGAAGGCGGACGGCGACGTTCTGCGCGGAGGCATGGCGCACTACAAGAGCATGTGCGTCACCTGTCACGGCGCTCCCGGCGTGGATGCGTCGGAGGCGGGCGCAGGCCTGAATCCCCCGGCCCCGGACCTGACGCTCGGGCGCGTCCAGAAACGCACCGACGGCGAGCTCTTCTGGGTCGTCCAGAACGGCATTCGCATGTCGGGCATGCCGGCGTTCGGCCCGACGCACAAGGACGAGGAGATCTGGAAGATCGTCGCTTTCCTGCGACACCTGCCGGCCCTCACCCCGGAGGAGGAGAAGGCGCTGGAGGCCGGCGCGCGGTCAGGCGACGGCAGCTGAGCCGGCCGCCTCGAGGCCCGACCGGATGACGTCGGCGACCGAGACGCCGCCGCGGTAGTTGCCGAGAAAGTGCAGGCCGGGCCAGCGCGCTTCGGCCGCCGCGAGCGCCGCGATCCGTTCGGCGTGTCCCCGCTCGTATTGGGGAATGGCCCGTTCCCAGCGCGTTACGAGCACCACTCGGGGAGCGCCGCGGACGAGGCCTTCGGCCTCGAGGTCGCGGGCTGCGGCAGCCGCGAGCCCGGAGTCGGACAGCGCGAGGGCGTCGGGATCGCGGGCTCCGCCCAGAAAGACGGTGAGAAGCGCCTGGCCGGCCGGAGCGCGGCCGGCGAAGAGGCTCGAGCTCCAGACGGCCCCGAGGATCCGCCGGTTTGCGTCCGGGCACACGAGATGTCCGAAGCCCTCGAGGGGCCGGGCGAGTGCCGTGTCGGGCCAGGCGAGATGGAGCACGGCGAGGGGAGGATGCGGAATGGCGGACAGAGCCCGTGACGCCTCCGGCGCGAAGCCCGCCACGAGTCCGGCGGCGACGTGCGCCGGCGACGCGAGGAACACGCGATCGGCCTCGACGACGCCCATCGCCGAGTGAACCGTCCAGCCCCCGCCCGGCCCGGGCTCGACCGCCCGGACGTCGCAGGCCGGGCGAAAGGCCGGCCCGAGTCCGGCGGCCATCGCCCGAGGAAGCGCTTCGAGTCCCGTCCGGAACGAGACGAGCCCGCGCGGCGTCGAGGGGCCGGGTGCGTTCGCGCGCCGGACGGCGGCGGCGCCGCGCACGAGGCTGCCGTGCTCGCGCTCCCAGCGGACGAGGGAAGGAAAGGCTGCAGCCGCGTCCAGGCGCGCCGCGCTGCCCGCGAAGATCCCCGCAACGAAGGGCTCGACGAGGCGATCCGCCGCCTCGGGCCCGAGGCGGCGCGTGATGAAGTCGCGCACGCTCTCGTCCGGCCGCGCAGAGGCGCGACGGAAGGGCTCGGAGAGCAAGCGCCATTTTCCGCGGGCGGTCAGCAGCCTCGAGCGCAAGAGCGCCATCGGGGACATCGGGAGGGGATGAAGGGCGCCCTCGAAGTCCACGTAGCGCGGGGAGCGGGCGTCGGCGAGGAGCACCTCGCCGGCGAGGCCGAGCTCCTGGATCAAGCGCCAGAGCCCCGGAGCAGGCCGGACGGTGTTGGGGCCGGTCTCGCAGAGAAAGCCGTCGCACGCGACCGTCCGCACGACGCCTCCCGGCCGCGGGGAAGCCTCGAGCAGGACCACGTCCTGCCCGGATCGCGCGAGCGCCCGCGCGGCCGAGAGGCCCGACAGGCCCGCGCCGACGACGGCGGTCTTCGGACTCATGGCCGCCAGAAGGCGCCGGCGGAGAGGGCCAGGTCGGCGAGGGCCCGCAGGAACGTCGCCCGATCGTTCAGGCCCGGCGTGCGCCGGAAGTGCTCGATGCCGGCCTCCCGTGCCTGGCCGGCAAAGAGCTGGTCGATCTCCTGGAGGGTTTCGACGTGGTCGGTCACGAACGCGATCGGCACGACGAGAACCTGGCGCTCGCCGCGGCGCCCGAGCTCGGCGAGCACTCCGGAGGTGGGCGGCCCGAGCCACTCGATCGGTCCGAGCTTCGACTGGTAGGCGAGCGTGGCCGGGCCGGTCCAGCCGAGTCTGTCGAGGATCGCCCGCATGCTCGCCTCGACCTCGGTGGCGTACGGGTCGCCCTCGTTCGTCACGAGCTTTTTCGGAATGGAGTGAGCGGAAAACACGAGGTGAACCGCCTCGGGGCGCGGATCGGGGAAGCTTGCGAGCCGTTCGCGGATCCCCTCGACGTGGGCCTCGACGAAGAGAGGGTGCGTCGGAAAGGAGCCGAGCTCGTCGAGACGAGAAGCCGGAGCGAAGCGCCGGACCGCGGCGCGGCTGCGCTCGAGGGCCCCCTTCGTCGTCGTCAGCGAATACTGCGGGTAGAGGGGAAGCGCCAGAAAGCGATCCACGCCGGAGGCGGCGAGGTCGCGGACGACGTCTTCGACGAGGGGAGCCGAGCAGGTCATGGCGGCGCGGACGGTCGCATCGCGGCCCTGGGCGGCCAGGAGCTTCTCGACGCCCGCCGCCTGCTCCTCGGTGAGGCGCCGGATGGGGGAGCCGCCGCCGATCGAGGCGTAGAGAACGCGGGAGGCCTTCTTGCGGCCGAGCGTGATGGCGGCGGCGATGGCCTTGCGCAGGAGGGCGGGGCGGACGCGGATGACGTCGGGGTCCGAAAAGAGCCGGTAGAGAAACGCCGGGACGTCGTCCAGCGTTTCGGGACCGCCGAGCTGGAGGAAAAGGATTGCGCGGCGGGTCACAGGGTCCGGGAGAAGACGGGCCTGTCCGCGGTTGCGTCGAGATACGCGTCGAACGGCATCGCGAGGTTGCGCAGGAAGACGCGTCCGAGGGGGGTGGCGCGCACGGCGTCGGGGGAGAGCTCGACGAGGCCGTCGGCGGCGCACGGCCCGAGCCGTGCGAGGGCAGACGCGAAGGTCTCGTCGAAGACGATGCCGAACCGGGCCTCGATCTCGCGCTTGACGACGACGCCGTGGCAAAGGAGGCTCTCGATCACGGTGCGGCGCAGCGCGTCGTCGGGCGTCAGTCGGGCGCCCCGGAACGTGGCCGCGCCCGCCTCGGTCACCGCCTGGCTGTAGGGCGAGAGATCGCGGCGGTTCTGGACGTAGTGCTCGCCGATCGAGCCGATGGCGCTCATGCCGAAGCCGACGAGATCCGTGCCCGCCTTGGTCGTGTAACCCTGGAAGTTGCGGTGCAGCGTGCGTTCCCTGCGCGCCCGGGCGAGCTCGTCCTCGGGCCGGGCGAAATGATCCATTCCGATGTACTCGAACCCGGCCTCGGAGAACCGTTCGAGGGCGGTCAGGAAGATGCCGAACTTCGTCGTCGCGTCCGGAAGGTGGGGCACCAGGACCGCCTGGTGCTTCTTCATCCAGGGGACGTTGGCGTACGAGTAGACGGCGAGGCGGTCGGGGGCGATCTCGAGGACACGGTCGATCGTCGCGGCAAAGCTCTCCGGCGTCTGGTGCGGCAGGCCGAAGATCAGGTCCATGTTGATGCTCGAGAAGCCGAGGTCGCGGGCCGCTTCCACCAGGGAGCGCGTGGCCTCGTAAGGCTGGATCCGATTGATGGCTTCCTGGACGCGAGGGTCGAAATCCTGCACACCCATGCTGAGGCGGTTGAAGCCGAGGCGCGCGAGGGCCTCGAGGTGCGCGGGAGTCGTGACCCGGGGATCGACCTCGATGCCGAGCTCGGCATCGGCGGCGAGGCGGAAACGGTCGAAGATGCGCCGGCCCAGCCGTTCCAGCAGCTCCGGCGAAAAGTACGTCGGCGTACCGCCACCCCAGTGGAGTTGCACGACCTCGCGGCCGCTTCCGGCCCGGTCGGCCACCCAATCGATCTCCCGTGCGAGGACGTCGAAATACGGGTGCTCGAGGCCGTGCTGGCTGCCGGTGATCACGACCGTGCAGCCGCAGAAGTAGCAGAGCCTCTCGCAGAAGGGCAGGTGGACATACAGCGAGAGGGGAGCCGGGGTCGCAGCGGCCGCGCTGTCCTGAAGGATCGCGGCGTAGTCCGCGGCGCCGTAGTTCTCCTTCCAGACCGGGGCGGTCGGATAGGAGGTGTACCGCGGGCCCTGGACGTCGTACCTCCGCAGCAACTCGAGCGAGACCTCGCCTGGCCTCATCGGGTCGCGGCCTCCAGGGCGGTGGGCGCCTCGGGCCCGAGGGGCGTCCGGGCGGCGTCGAAGAAGGCCTCGACGCACTCCAGGCGCGCCCCGGGCAGGATGCCGTGGCCGAGGTTCACGATGTGAGCGGCTCCGCCGGTTTGCGCGATCAGGGCTCGGGTCCGGCGCCGGACGTCCTCCGGCGTGCCGCCGAGGGCGGCAGGGTCGAGGTTGCCCTGGAGGGGCATGCCGGGGACGCGGCGCCGCGCCTCGGCCAGCGAGACGCGCCAGTCGATCGAGAGGACGTCGGCGCCGGAGGCGGCCATCGCCTCGAGCAGGTGGCCGGAGCCGTTGACGTAGAGGATCACGGGTGCCGGCCCCCGGCGAATTCCGGTGATTGCGCGGGCGGTCGCGGGCAGGGCCCACTCGCGGTAGTCCTCGGCCGAGAGCTCGCCGGCCCACGTGTCGAAGAGCTGGACCGCGCCCGCGCCCGAGGCGAGCTGGTAGGACAGCACGTCCGACGCGACGTCGGCCAGGAGGTCGAGGAGCCCGCGGAGGGTCCGGGGGTCGCGGGCCATCATCTCCTTGATGACGGCGAAGCTGCGCGAGCCGCCCCCCTCCACGAGGTAGGAGGCCAGCGTCCACGGCGCGCCGCAGAAACCGAGAACCGCGGCGCGGCTGCCGACCTCGCCGGCGAGTCGCCCGAGGATCTCGCCGGTGAAGCCGATCCGCTCGGAGGGGTCAAAGCGCGACAGGGCGTGCACGTCCGACGACGACCGCACGGGCGAGGGCAGCGACGGGCCGCCGTCTCCGAATTCGACGCGGACGCCCATGGCCTCGGCCGGAACGAGGATGTCCGAGAAGAAGATGACGCCGTCGGGTGCAAAGCGTCGGAAGGGCTGGAGCGACACCTCGGTGGCGAGGTCCACCGAGCGGCAGAGCTCGAGGAAGGACACCGTCTTGCGCACCTCGCGGTACTCCGGGAGGTACCGGCCCGCCTGGCGCATCATCCAGACGGGAGGGCGATCCACGGGGCTCCCGGCGCAGGCGGCGAGCAATCGCGCGGCGGAGGGAGACCGCGGGTCGGTCATCCGAGGAGTTGCCGGAGCACGAAGGGGAGGATTCCGCCGTGGCGGTAGTAGTCGGCCTCGATGGGCGTATCGATCCGGACGCGAAGCGCGACGCGCGTCACCGCTCCGTCGGGCCGCCGGATCACGAGCGGCGTCTCCGACCTCGGCGCGAGGCCGCGAGCGAGGCCTTCGAGGTCGAAGGTCTCCGAGCCGTCGAGGCCGAGCGTCCCTGCGCTCGCGCCCTCCGGAAATTGCAGGGGCAGCACGCCCATGCCGACCAGGTTCGAGCGGTGGATGCGCTCGTAGCTGCGGGCCACGACCGCGCGCACGCCCAGCAGGCGCGTCCCCTTGGCCGCCCAGTCGCGCGAGCTGCCGGTGCCGTACTCGTGGCCGGCGAAGATCATGAGCGGGACGCCCTGCTCCTGGTAGCGCATCGCGGCGTCGAAGATCGCCAGCTGCTGGCCGTCGGGCTGATGGCGCGTCACGCCGCCCTCGACGCCGGGAACCATGAGGTTCTTGATCCGCACGTTGGCAAACGTGCCGCGCGTCATGACGCGGTCGTTGCCGCGCCGGGAGCCGTAGCTGTTGAAATCGCCGGGCGGCACGCCGAGGGACTGGAGGTACACGCCGGCCGGTGAGCTCGCCTTGATCGCGCCGGCGGGGCTGATGTGGTCGGTCGTGACCGAGTCCCCGAAGATCGCGAGCGGCCGGGCCCCGCGGATGTCGGTCAGGGGCGCCGGGTCCTTCGAGAAGCCGTCGAAGAACGGCGGCTGCTGGATGTACGTCGAGGCGGGGTCCCAGGCGTAGACCGTGCCGGGCGCCGCCGGAATCTCCCTCCAGAGGGGGTTGGCCGCGGCCAGGTCCGCGTAGAGGCGGCGGTACGTCGCGGCGTCCACGGACGCCAGCAGCGCCTGCTGCACCTCTCCGGTCGCCGGCCAGATGTCGCGCAGGTAGACGGGGGCTCCGTCGCGGCCGATGCCGAGCGGCTCGGCGGTCAGGTCGATGTCGGCGCGGCCGGCCAGCGCGAAGGCGACCACCAGCGGCGGGCTCATGAGGAAGTTCGCCTTGATGTTCTGGTGGATGCGGGCCTCGAAGTTCCGGTTGCCCGAGAGGACCGCCGCCGTGATGAGGTCGTTCTGCGTGACGGCCTGCTCGATTCCGGAGTCCAGGGGCCCGGAGTTGCCGATGCAGGTCGTGCAGCCGTACCCGACGAGGTGAAATCCCAACCGGTCGAGATAGGGCTGGAGACCGGTCTTCGCCAGGTACTCGGTCACCACGCGGGATCCCGGGGCAAGCGACGCCTTGACGCGCGGAGACACGAACAGGCCGCGCTCGACGGCCTTCTTCGCCAGCAGCCCGGCCGCGAGCATGACGCTCGGGTTGGACGTGTTCGTGCACGAGGTGATCGCGGCGATGAGGACGTCTCCGTGGCCGACGTCCACGTGCGCCGCCGACGCGGAACCGGGAACCACCCGATCGGGCGTCGGGTGGTTGTTCGCCATCTCGCTCTCGGTCCACGCGCTCGTGTTCTGCACCCGCGACGCGGCAGGGTTGACGGCGGCCTGGCTCCCGCCGCCGGCGACGGGCCGGCCGAGGGTCGCCGGAAAGCGCTGCGCGAGCGAGGCGGCGTCTTTCCCGTAGCCGTTTTCGGACACCGGCTTTTCGAGAAGGTCGCGGAAACGGCTCTTCAGGTCGGCCAGGGCGATCCGATCCTGGGGCCGCTTCGGCCCGGAGACGCTCGGCGCGACGTTCGCGAGGTCGAGCTCGAGGGTCTCTGTGTAGTCGCAGTCCCCCGGCCGCGGGATCCCGAAGAGGCCCTGCGCCGTGTAGTAGTTGCGGAAGGCGTCCACGTGCTCGCGCGTCCGCCCGGTCGCGAGCATGTACCGGCAGGATTCCTCGTCGACCGGGAAGAATCCCATCGTGGCGCCGTACTCGGGCGCCATGTTCGCGACGGTCGCGCGGTCGGTCACCGGCAGCGACGCCGCGCCCTGGCCGAAGAACTCGACGAACTTGCCGACGACCTTGGCGCGGCGCAGCATCTCGGTGACCGCCAGGACGAGGTCGGTCGCCGTGACGCCCTCGGAGAGGCGCCCGGTCATGTGAACCCCGACGACGTCGGGAGTCAGGAAGTAGACGGGCTGGCCGAGCATCCCGGCCTCGGCCTCGATGCCGCCGACGCCCCAGCCGACGATCCCGAGTCCGTTGATCATCGTCGTGTGCGAGTCGGTCCCGACGAGCGAGTCGGGGTAGAAGACGCCGTCTTTGGACAGCACGCCCGGAGCGAGGTACTCCAGGTTGACCTGGTGAACGATACCGATGCCGGGAGGCACGACCTCGAACCCGCGGAACGCCTGCATGCCCCACTTGAGGAACTCGTAGCGCGCCCGGTTGCGCTGGAACTCGATCTTCATGTTCACGGCCAGCGCGTCCGGCGTGGACCACTCGTCCACCTGGACCGAGTGGTCCACGACGAGGGCTACGGGGACGAGCGGCTCGATGACCTTCGGGTCTCGGCCGAGGTCCGCGACCGCGGAACGCATCGCGGCCAGGTCCACGAGGAGGGGGACCCCGGTGAAATCCTGCAGGACGATGCGGGCGACGACGAAGGGGACTTCGGCGATCCGCTCCGCGTTCGGTTTCCAGGCGGCGAGGGCGCGGACGTCGTCCGGTTTGACCCGCTTGCCGTCGCAATTGCGCAGGAGGGACTCGAGGACGACCCGGATGGTCACCGGGAGGCGGCGGATGGGGCCGAGCCCCTCCTGTTCGAGGCTCGGGAGGGAGTAGAGCTGGCCCTGAGAGCCGGAGCCGGTCGGAAAACTCTGCCGGGCATGGTCGAAATGACTCATCGCGGCTATCGTATTACGCCCCGCCGCTCCTGCTAACATCCGTCGGCGGATGGCTTCCCATCTCTTCGGATGGCTCGCGGTCGCGTGCTACCTGGCGGCCGAGGCCGCGGCGATCCTGGCCCTCGTCGCCCGCCGCGAGCGCTTCGCCTGGGTGACGCCGGCCCTCGTCGCCGCCGGCCTGGCGCTGCACTTTCGCGACCTGCTGGTGCGGGCGCGAGCCCTCGGATCGGTGCCGTATCGGACGCTCGGGGGCTCGGTCTCCCTGTTCGGCTGGATGCTCGGGATCGCGTTTCTCGTGCTCCTCCTGCGCCACCGCGAGCGCGCCATCGGTCCATTCCTGATTCCGTTCATCGTCCTCACGACGGGCGTGGGCATGCTGCTGCCGGACTCCGCGTCCGCGCCCTCGCAGGGAACACGGGGCGCCCTCTTCGCCTTTCACGTGACGCTGGCGATTCTCGCCTACGCGGCCTTCACGTTCTCGTTCGTGCTCTCCCTGCTCTATCTCATCCAGGATCGCCAGCTGCGGCGCCGGACGACCGGGATCCTGTTCGCCCGTCTCCCGGCTCTCGAGGTGATCGGGAGGATGAACCGGACGAGCGTGTCGATCGGCCTGGGGACGCTCGCGGCGTCGCTGGTCATCGGGCTCGTTCGCGCGGAGATGCTCTGGTCGAGCCTCGCCGATCCGAAGGTGGCCTGGGCGCTGATCACCGTCGTCGTCTACGGTCTCCTCCTGTGGATGGAGCGGCGGGGGTGGGAGGGGCCGCGGTCCGCCGTGCTCTCGATCGTCGGGTTCGCCGTCGTGATGTTCTCCTACACGGTGGTCAACGTGTACTTCAGCCCGGCGCACCGCTTCCGATGACGAGCTCGGGCGAGGCGAGGCTGCTGCTGCTCGGCTGGAACTTCCGGACAGCGGCGCTTTCGGTGCGCGAGCGCGTCGCGTTCTCGAGCGACGAGGTCCGCGAGGCCCTCGACCGGATTCGCGGAGAAGGTCTCGTGTCGGAAGGCGTCATCGTCTCGACCTGCAACCGCAGCGAGATCTATGGCGTCTCCGACGGCAGCCACACGAGCTCGCACCTGACGCGCCTGATCTCCGAGTGGAGGGGTCTGGACGTGCGCGAGGCCGAGGCGGGGAGCTTCTACCGCGAGGGCAGGGACGCGGCGCGCCATCTTTTTCGCGTGGCGGCCGGGCTCGAGTCGCTTGCCCTCGGCGAGAGCGAAGTGCTCGGCCAGGTCCGGACGGCCCTGCGCCTGGCGCGCGAGGCGGGGGCGACCCGCGCCGTCCTGCATCGGATGTTCGAGACGGCGGTGTCGGCCGGAAAGCGCGTGCGCACCGAGACCGAGATCGCCCGTCACCCGCTCTCGGTCGCGGCAATCGGCTTCGAGCTCGCGACGAAGGTCTTCGGCGACATGGCCGAGCGCACGGTGCTGGTCCTCGGCGCCGGCGAAACCGGCACCCTCTTCGCCCAGCAGGCCGCGGCGGCCGGCGTTCGGGACGTCCGGATCGCCAACCGCAGCCTCCCACGCGCGGAGGAGCTGGCGGCGCGCATGGGCGGACGGGCCGTACCCTGGGACGCGCTGCCGCGGGCTCTGCCGGAAGCGGACGTCGTCGTCGGGACGACCGCGAGCGCCGAGCCGGTCGTGTCGCGCGCCGACGTCGAAACGGCGATGCGGGAGCGGCGCGGCCGGCCGGTCTTCTTTCTCGACCTGGCCATCCCGCGCGACTTCGAGGCGGGCGTCGGAGACCTCTACAACGTCTACGCCTACGGCCTCGACGACCTGCGCGAGGTGGCCGAGGAGAACCGCCGGCGCCGCAGCCGAGAGGTGCCCCGGGCCGAGGAGATCCTCGAAGAGGAGCTGGCCCGGTTCCTGGCCTGGTTCGGCAACCTCGCCGTGGTCCCGACGCTCAACGACCTTCAGGCCCGGCTGGCCGCACTGCGGGACACTGAGCTCGAGCGCCTGCCCCCGAAGGAGCGCGAGAGATTCCGCGCCTTCGCCGACGCGATCGCGTCGAAGCTGCTGCACGAGCCCCTGCGGCGCCTGAAGGCGGAGCCCGACGCCTCGCGCAAGCTCGACCGCGTCGAGGCGGTGCGTCACCTTTTCGACCTGGACTCATGATGCTGCGGCTCGGCGCCCGGGGCAGCGCCCTCTCGCTTGCCCAGGCCACCCTCGTGCAGCGGGCGCTCGGAGGCGAGACGGCGGTGGAGATCGTCACGGTCCGCACGACCGGAGACCGGCTCTCGGCCGAGGGTGCGCCGGTCGGCTGGAAGGGAGATTTCACCAAGGAGCTCGACGAGGCCCTCCTCGGGGGCCGGATCGATTTCGCGGTGCACAGCCTGAAGGACGTCCCGTCGGGACTTCCACCGGGGCTCGCGCTCTGCGCCGTTCCGCTGCGGGAGGACCCCCGGGACGCGCTCCTGGCCGAGCCTTGCCTCGAATTCGCACAGTTGCCGCCAGGCGCGCGAGTGGGGACGTCGAGCCCGCGGCGGCAGGCGCAGGTGCGGGCGGCGCGGCCGGATCTCGAGGTCCTCGAGGCTCGGGGCAACGTGGACACGCGGATTCGCCGGTTGAGGGAGGGGCGCTTCGACGCCATCGTGCTGGCGCGGGCGGGCCTTGCGCGCCTCGGCCGGCTCGACGAGATCTCGGAGGTCTTTCCGGAGGAGGTGCTGCTGCCCGCCGTCGGACAGGGCGCTTTGGCCCTCGTCACGCGCCGCGACGACGCCGCCACCGCCGACGCCGTGCGTGCGCTCGACCATGCCGCGTCGCACCAGGAGGTCCTGGCCGAGCGAAGTTTCCTGGCGGCGCTCGAGGCCGGGTGCCGGGCCCCCGTCGCCGGAAGGGCGCGGGTCGTCGAAGGCGCCCTCTCGATCACGGGCGCGGTGTTTTCGCCGGACGGATCCCGGATGTTGCGCGCCGGGCGCAGTGGAAGGAGCGTCGAGGGCGAGGCGATGGGTCGGGACCTGGCCGGTGAGCTTCTCGGGCGCGGGGCGGCGGACCTGATCGCGGCGGGGCAACGGTGATTCCGGCGCGGGTTCTCGTGGTGCGATCGGGCGCGAGATCCATCCTCGAGTTCGCGCCGCCCCTGCGCATCGAGATCGTCGAGCGCGTGAGCCACTGCATCGAGCCGGTCGAACCGGCGGCGAACGCGCTCGGGCAGCCCGTCGATCTCGCGATCGTCACGAGCCAGGTCGCGGTCGCGCAGGGGCTGGCGGGAGCGAGTGGGGACGCCCTGCGGCGCGCGCTCGGATCCGCACGGCGAGTAGCGGTCGGCGAGGGCACGGCCGCGGCCCTGAGGGCCGAGGGCCTGACGCCGCATGTCGTCGCGGGCGGGTCCGTCGCGTCGGTCCTCGCGCAGCTGCCCGAGCGGCTCGCCGGAGTCCGCGTTCTGCTGCCCTGTGGCGAGGACGCGTCTCTCGACCTGCCCGAGGCGCTGCGGGAGCGCGGCGCCGCGGTGACGCGGTGCGTCGTGTACCGCAAGCGTCCGAATCGCCCCGACGCGGACCTCGCGGTGGAGATCCTCGAAAGGCCGTTCGCGGCGTTCTGCGCTACGTCTCCCGCGGCGGCGCGCTGGCTCTTCGCGGGGTCCGGCGCAGAGGGCCTCGCGCGCCTGTGTGCGACGCCGGCGGTGGCGCTCGGGCCGTCCACGGGGACCCTTCTGGCCGAGCAGGGGGTCGCGCGGATCGCCGTGCCGGCCGATGCGCGGTTCACCTCGGTGCTCCGCCTGCTCGAGACGCTTGCCACCTCCCCCGAGGGGAAATAGGCTGCGGCGGCGATGGTGAACTTTCCGGAGCTCCGACTGCGCCGCTTCCGGCGCACGCCGGCCCTGCGAGGCCTCGTGCGCGAGACCCGGCTGTCGGCGCAGCAGTTAGTGGCGCCCCTCTTCGTGCGCCACGGCACGGGCGTGCGCGAGCCGATCGCGTCGTTGCCGGGCGTGCACCGGCTGTCGCCCGACGAAGCCGTTGCGGAGGCGCAGCGCCTCCGGACCCTGGGCGTCGATGCGGTCATCCTGTTCGGAATTCCGGAGACCAAGGACGAGACGGGGAGCGAGGCGTGGAACGACGCCGGCCCGCTGCACGAGGCCGTCCGGCGATTGAAGCGCGACGTCCCGGGCCTTGCGGTGATGACGGACGTCTGCCTGGACGAATACACGTCGCACGGGCACTGCGGCGTCATCCGCGACGGCGAGGTGGACAACGACGCGACGCTGCCCCTGCTGGCGCGGACGGCGCTGTCGCACGCGAAGGCCGGCGCCGACGTCGTCGCGCCCTCGGACATGATGGACGGGCGCGTCGCGGCGATTCGCCGCGAGCTCGACGGGTCCGGTTTCACCGGGATCGCGATCCTCGCCTATGCCGCCAAGGCGGCCTCGGCGTTCTATGGGCCGTTTCGCGAAGCCGCCGATTCGGCCCCGAAGTTCGGAGACCGGCGGGGTTATCAGATGGACGGAGCGAATCGCCGGGAGGCGATGCGCGAGATCGCCCTCGACGTCGAGGAGGGCGCGGATGCCGTCATGGTCAAGCCCGCGCTGGCCTACCTCGACCTGATTCGCGACGCGCGCGAGCGTTTCGACCTGCCGATCGCGGCCTACAACGTGTCCGGCGAGTACGCGATGGTCAAGGCCGCCGCGGCCAACGGATGGATCGACGAGCGGCGGATCGTCCTCGAAACCCTGACCTCGATCGTCCGCGCCGGTGCCGACTTCGTTCTCACGTACCACGCCGGGGACGCGGCGCGGTGGCTGCGGGAGGGCTCGTAGTCCGTGGTTCGCGCTCCGTGGCCGCCGGGCGCGCGATGAAGAAGAGAAAGCCCAGGAACCCGGGGCCCAGGACCGCAAACTCCCGCAGCCTCATGCGCCGCGCGAAGGCCGTGATGCCCGGAGGCGTCAGCTCGCCGGTCCGCTCCTTCGCGTCGGTCGGCGGGGACCCGTTCTTCGTGGCGTCCGCCCGTGGCTCGCGCGTGCGCGACGCGGACGGGCGCTCGTACATCGACTACGTCTGTTCCTACGGGCCGCACCTCTTCGGTCACGGAGCGCGCTTCGTGCAGAGGGCGCTGGACCGCGCGGTGCGCCGGGGGACCTCCTACGGCGCGCCCACCGAGCTCGAGGTGCGCCTGGCGGAGCGGGTCGTCCGGATGGTCCCGTCGATCGAGATGGTGCGGTTCGTCAGCTCCGGCACCGAGGCCACGATGAGCGCGGCGCGCCTCGCGCGAGCGGCCACGGGGCGCAAGCGTCTCATCAAGGCCGAGGGGGCGTACCACGGCCATGGAGACTCGTTCCTCGTTGCGGCCGGCTCGGGCGTGGCGACGCTCGGAATCGCCGGCAGCCCCGGCGTTCCGGACGAGCTGGCGGCCCTGACGACCGTCGTCCCGTACAACGACGCGTCCGCGCTCGAGGCCGCCTTCGTCCGATTCCCCGAAGAGATCGCCGGGGTGATCGTGGAACCCGTCGCAGCCAACATGGGCCTCGTTCTGCCCGCCGCCGGCTATCTCGCCGCCGTGCGCCGCCTTGCGACCGGGCATGGCGCCCTGCTCATCTTCGACGAGGTGATCTCGGGCTTCCGTCTGTCCGCCGGCGGCGCCCAGCAGGTGCACGGCGTGGCGCCGGATCTCACGACCCTCGGCAAGATCCTCGGGGGCGGCCTGCCGGTCGGGGCGTACGGTGGGCGCCGCGACCTGATGGAGCGCATGGCACCGGTCGGACCGGTGTACCAGGCCGGGACGCTCTCCGGAAATCCCCTCGCCATGTCGGCAGGCATCGCGGTGCTCGACGAGATCTCCCGCCGCCCGCCCTACGCCGCGCTCGAAGAGAAGGGCGCGCTCCTGGAGGACCTGATCGTCGGCGAGATCGACCGGCGAGGCTTCGGCGACCGGCTGTGCCTGACCCGGGCGGGTTCGCTGCTGACGCTGTTTTTCGCCGGCGGTCCCATGCAGGACTTCGCGGACGTCAAGCGGTCGGACGTGGCGCGCTACGCGACGTTCTTTCATGCCATGCGCGAGCGCGGCGTCTTTCTCCCCCCGGCGCAGTTCGAGGCCTGGTTTCTTTCGACGGCGCACACCGAGGCCGAGCTGCGCCGCACGGCGCGGATGGCCGGCGAGAGCCTGGCCGTCGCCTTCGCCTGACCGGCTAGGCGCGTCCGGCGATCTCTGGTAGCCTGCCGCAGCCCATCATGAGTCGAGAAGCCGCAGCCGCAACGGCGCCCGGCACGGCGCCGGCGCGACATCCCCGCGGTCTCTACGTCCTCTTCGCCACGGAGATGTGGGAGCGCTTCAGCTTCTACACGATGCTGGCGCTCTTCACCCTCTACCTGCAGGACAAGACGCAGGGATTCGGATGGACGGACGCCCGCGCGACGACGCTGCGGGCCAACTACCTGTTCTTCGTCTTCTTCAGCCCCCTTCTCGGCGGCTGGCTCGCGGATCGGTACCTCGGGTACCGGCGCGCCGTGATGATCGGCGGCGGGTTCTTCATCGCCGGTCACCTGCTGCTCGCGTTCCCGTCGGTCGGAGCGATGTACGCGGCGCTGGCCTGCCTCGTCGCGGGAAATGGCCTCTTCAAGCCCAACGTCTCGACGATCGTCGGGAATCTCTATCCGAAGGGCAGTCACCTGAGGGACCGCGCGTACAACATCTTCTACATGGGCATCAACCTGGGCGCGACGCTGGGCCCGATCATCGTCGAGTTCGTGCGGCGCTGGTACGGGTTCCACGCCGCTTTCGCCGTGGCCGCCGGCGGCATGGTGATTTCGGTCCTGACGCTCGTCGTGTTCAGAAAAGACGTCGAGCCCGGAGACCGGTCCGCGACGCGGGACGACGTCGAGGACGCGAGCCCGCCGACGGCGATCGATCGGGTGCCCGAGAAGAACCGACTTCTCGCCCTGCTCGTGATCTACCTGATCTCGATCGTCTTCTGGATGCTCTTCTTCCAGAACGGCTCGACGTTGACGTACTGGTTCAACGACAACACCCGCTCGAGCTTCTCCGGCGTCATCTCCAATGCGATCGAGCCCTTCTTCGTCATCGCGTTCTCGCTGCCGCTCGTCCTCCTGTGGAAGGCACTCGACCGGCGCGGGAAGGAGCCGGCGACGACCACGAAGATCGCCTTCGGGATGTTCCTCATGGCCTGCGCGTACTCCGTCATGGTTCTCGCCGGAAAGGCCGGGGGCGACACCGGCAAGGTGTCACCGTGGTGGCTCGTCGGCTGCTACGCCCTCATGGGACTGGCCGAGATCACTCTGTCGCCGATGGCCCTTTCCCTCGTGTCCAAGGTGGCGCCGCGGCGCTTCCGGGCGCTCATGATGGGCGGCTGGTTCGTTGCGACGGGTCTCGGCGGCAAGCTGACCCAGATCGGCGTCTACTGGACGGTATGGAAGCACTCGACGTTCTTCGCGGTGCTCGGCTCGTTGTCGCTCGCGACGGCGCTCCTGCTCGTCGTGGTGCTCAAGCCGTTGAAGCGCGCGATGCCGGGCGTCTGATCCGGCCGCACGGGCCCGCGGCGCTTTTGAGCGCGGCGTTCCTGTTCTTCGCGGCCTGGAGCACGGCCGGGTCGCCGGCGACACGTTCCCCGGCCGATCCGCTGGCGTCCCTGCGCGACGCGCTGGAAGCGGGCGACCTCCTGAAGGCGGTGAGTCTCGGGGAGGCGGCGGTGGCGGCCGAGCCGGCGAGCTCCGAAGCGCAAGACCTGCTCGGCCGGGCGTACGGCCTGACCGCGAAGGACTCCCAGCTGCTCGAACAGATGCACCTCGCGCGCAAGGCACGGGCCTGCTTCGCCCGGGCGGTCGAGCTCGACCCGGCCAACGTCGCGGCGCTGTCGGACCTCGCCCGCTACGACATGCAGGCGCCAACGCTGCTCGGCGGCGGAAAGAAGAAAGCGCGGGAGGTGATCGGACGCGTCCTTGCCCTGGATCCGGAGCGCGGGCACGTGCTGCTCGGAGAGCTCGCCGAGCGCGACAAGAACTGGGCCGAGGCCGAGTCCGAGTACCGCAGGGCGATCGCTGCCGCCCCTGCAAGCCCGCGCGGGCGGCTCGGGCTATCGGCGCTCTTCGTGGCCCGCAAGAGCTACGCGGAGGCGCGGCGCGTCTGGATCGAGGCGCGCGAGCTTGACCCCCCGAGCACCCTGCCGGACTACGAGCTGGCCGGCATCGCCCTGGCCTCGGGCGAAGAGCTTCCCGCCGCGGTCCGGGAGCTGGAGCAGGCGTTGTCGCGGCCCGCGCCTCCCGAGGGTCCGACGCCTGCGGCGCTCCACGAGCGTCTGGCACTCGTCTACGAAAAGCAGGGGAAGAAGCGCGAGGCCGCCGCCGAGTTGCAGACGGCCCTCGCGCTCGAGCCCGGCCGGGCCGACTGGCTCAAGCGGCTGGCACGGCTGGAGAAGTGAGCGCGCTGCCGCCGGCTCCGCGGCAGGCGGACGGGAAGGGCAGGTCGGGCATCCAGATTCCCGAGCTCGACGGCGTTCGCGGGCTGGCCATCCTGCTGGTCCTCTTGTTTCACTTTCAGGGCGCTCGGCCGCACCTGATCCCCAAGTTTCTGACGTATCCGATGATTCTCGGCTGGTCGGGCGTGGATCTGTTCTTCGTGCTCTCCGGGTTCCTCATCACCGGAATCCTCATGGATACGCGGGTTGCGCCGAACTACTTCTCCTCGTTCTACGCGCGGCGGGTGCTGCGGATCTTTCCGTTGTACCTGCTCGCGGTGCTGATCTGCTTCCACGTCGGCCTTCCCCTGGCGCGTCACTTCGGGCAGGAGCTCGCCGCGGAAAGCGCCCTCGAGCCGTGGTACTGGCTGCATGTCTCCAACTGGCGATCGGCCTTCGGACCCGACGTCAAGGCTCTCTCGCACGTGTGGTCCCTGTCGATCGAGGAGCAGTTCTATCTCGTCTGGCCCTTCGTCGTCCTGGTCGCAAAGCCGAAAAGAATGGGCGCGGTCTGCACCGCACTCGTCGTCCTCGCGCTCGGACTGCGCTGCTACGCCGCGGCGCGAGGCGCTCCGCCGGAGGCGCTGCATCGCCTGACTCCGTTTCGCGCGGACTCGCTTGCCTTCGGGGGTCTCGTTGCGGCCGTCGTGCGGCGGCCGGCCTGGCGGGCCGCCGTCCGGAGGCGGCTGTCCGTCCTGACGGCGTTCGCCGTCGGCGCGCTCGTGCCCCTGATCGTGGCCGGCAGGGGTGCGGCCTCGCGGCCGATGACGACGCTCGGATACACGGCGTTCGCGTTCCTTTACGCGTGCCTCGTCTTCGGGGCGTTCGACGCATCCGGATCGTCCCGCTGGCTGTCGGTGCAGCTGCGGCGCCCGTCTCTTCGGGCCCTCGGCAAATACAGCTACGCGATGTACATGTTCCACTATCCGATCGCGGTCTGGCTGGCCGGGCGAGTCGCCGAAGAGTCGCAGGACGCATCCGAGGTCGTGCGGGCAGGACTGTGGCTCGGTTCCGTCGTCCTCGGGATCCTGGGCTCTTTCGGCCTGGCACTTCTCTCGTGGAACCTG
>DATMNJ010000309.1:0-6601 GCA_035569175.1 Thermoanaerobaculia bacterium
GTCCGAGCAGCAGCAACGGGAACGGCGCCACGGCCAGAGCGTGGGGAAAGCCCAGGAAGCAGACGACGTAATCGGAAAAGGCCCAGGCAACGGCGCCGAGCAGAGCGGCCACCTCGCACGCGAGAAAGTCCTCGAAAAACAGGTAGCCCGAGAGCAGCGCGAGAAAGAGCCTCAACGCCATCTCGAAGGTCCACGCCTGCGAAAGGGGAAGCAGCAGCGCGAGGCCTGCGGACGGATGCAGGACCGCGGGTTGCTGCATGGCGAGCAGAGGATCGCCGGCCAGGACGTCCGGATTCCAGAGCGGGAGGTCCCTGCGGGCGAGGCTGGCGCGCACGGCCGCTCGTCCCGGGAGGACCAGGTAGACGAGGTCGCCGAGCGTCGGCGCGCGGTCCTGCCCGATGCCGAGCTCGACGCGGCGGGCGCCGAAGGGATCGGCGTCGTAGAGGATGTCGAGCGGCGCGTAGACGCCGCCCGTCAGGAAGGCCTTGCCGGTCAGAAGCAGCGGCGCCGCCGTCAGCAGGAGTGCCGGGCCCGGGCGCAGGGGGGTTACCAGGCGGTGCGCGAGCCAGAGCGCCGCGGCGGCCGTAACGGCGTAGAGGGCGAAGGCTCCGATCAGCATTGCCGTTCGCCCGGGCTCCGGCCCCTAAGGCAGGTACTCCGTCGGAATCGGGTTCTCCTTCGTCTCGTCGGTCCAGATCGCGTTGGCGATCCACCAGCGCCGGCCGTCCCAGAAGAGCTCGATCGAGTTGATGCCGCGCATGATGATGGGACCCGATTCGGTCCGGCGCGACTCGTAGGTGCTCCAGACGTGGGCGATGGGTCCGAAGCGTTCGGTGACCCGATGGATCTCCTTCTCGAAGAATCCCGCCTTGGCCAGGCCGTCGGCGGAGTCCACGTACTGCTGGTGGTCAGTGATGCGCGGCGCGAGCTTGCCGCTCTTGTCCACGTCCACCTGCACGAAGCGCAGATCCTTGATGTAGAGCGTCCGATCGCGCGCCCAGTCGCGCGGCTGGCCCGCGGGGCCCGAGACCACCTCGTAGTACGCCCTGACCATCCCGTCGATCGTCGCGATGTCGTCGGGCCGCGGCGCCACCGTGGCGACCGGGACGTGCGTCTGGGCGGCGGCCGTGGCCGCGAAAAGGGCTCCCGCCGCCATTGCCCGAAACGTCTTCATGTCGTTCTCCTCTTTCGTCTAGCCGATGACCATTCCGGCGTATCCAACCACACTCGCCGTGTCGCCGGTCTGGTCCCCGCTGTCGGCCCGCGCAACGACCCTCGCCCGCCCGGCGCCGCTCACGCGTGCGGCGAAGAGCAGCGCCGTCGCAGGGAGGAAGCCGCACATCGAGATGGATTCCGTCAGAACGGTGCGGAAGAGGCCTTCGGGATCGAGGGCCTCGACGCGGGCGAGCGCCCGGCCGTCCTTGCGGCGCCCGATCTCGCGGCTCTCGTAGTGGTTCATGTCCGACGAGGCGATGAGCAGCGGCGGCTCTGCCTCTTCCGCTCGAAGACGGCCGAGCGCTTCGCCGACCTCGCGGCAGAGGGCGAGGCTCGGCTCGCCGAGGCAGACGGGCACGATCTGGACGTCGGGCCGCAGGATCTGCAGGAAGGGCAGCTGGACCTCGAGCGAGTGCTCGCGGCGGTGCGCCGCGACGTCCTCCTCGAGCGACGGTGCGAGCGCGAGGAGCCGGTCCGCGATCCGGCGGTTCAGCGTCACGTCGCCGAGGGGCGTGCGCCACGCCTCGGAGGGCTCGAGAGCGGCCGGAGCTCCGCGGCCCGTGTGGTTGGGGCCGAGGAGGATGCAGGTGGCGGGGATCGACAGGCGGCCGTACACGGCGCCGGCGACGGCGCCCGAGTAGACATACCCGGCGTGCGGCACGATCGCCCCGAACGCGGGCTCGGGAGCGTTTCCGACGGGAAGGAGAACCCGGACGTCCCGCTCGAGTCGCTCGGGGAGCGCGTCGTAGAACTGGCCCGCCACGGCGGGAAGACGCGCGGCCATGCGGTGGCCCGGGTCAGTTCACCAGCAGCGTCGCCTCGGCGAACTGGCCCGCCAGCTCCACGCGGATCTTCGCGGCGCCCGCCTTGTGACCCGTGGCCACGCCCGCCCCATCCACGCTCGCGACCGCGGAATCGGAGGACCGGAACACCGCGGCGACCTCCGGGATCGGCGCACCGTCAGGCCCATAGGCGACGACTTCGAAGTGCTGGATCTCGCCGACGCGCGCAAGCGCCGTGGCCGGGCGCAGCTCGATGCGCGCGATCGGGCGCAGCGTGACGGTCACGTCACAGCCTCCCTGGATCTCGCCCGTCTCTCTCTTTCCGCCCATCCCCTTGGTGTCGCCGACGCTCGCGATGATCGTGGCCGTGCCGGGAGCCACCGAGGTCACCACTCCCGCCTCGGAGACCGTGGCGACCTTCGGGTTCGAAGAGCTCCAGCCGGGCTTGAGGTCGACGGTCTTGCCGTGGGAGTCCTTGACGGTCCACGTCAGGGGGACGGACGTGCCGACCGGACCGACGAGGGAAATCGCCGGCGCGGACATTTCGATCGTCGCGACGTCGATCACTTCGACAGGCACCTTCGCCGAGAGGCTCTCGTACGATGCCGTGATCATCGCCCTGCCGGCCATCTTGGCGACGATCCGCCCGCCCGGCTCGGCCGCGGCGACCTCGGCGTTCGAGGAGGCCCAGCTCGCCGTAGCCTGTTCGACGGGCTGGCCTTTCTTGTCGCGGACCTGCGCGGTGAGGCGCCGGGAGTGCTCGACGCCGTAGATCGTGACCTTCTTTTCGGAGATGTCGATGGAGGCCGGTTTTTGGGAGCATGCCGCGGCGGCAAGGAGCACCGCGCCGAGCATCCCGGCTGCACTGCGAGGGGAACGCATCCCTTTTCCCTCCTGAGGGTTACCCGTCGAGGATAGCACCGTTTTCACATCTGTCGCAGGATGCGCTGAGCGCGGCGAGCGACGCGGTCCGGGTGGCGCACCGGATCGTAGATGCGGGGCGACGGGATGATCGCCGCGAGCGTGGCGGCCTGGTCGCGGGTCAGGTCGCGCGCGGGCTCGCCCATGTACCGCCGCGCCGCCGCCTCGACGCCGAACGTCCGAGGTCCGAACTCGATGACGTTCAGGTACAGCTCGAGAATCCGTTTCTTCGAGAGCTCCCGCTCGAGGCGCCGGGCGATGGCGAGCTCGCGCAGCTTGCGCCACGGCGTGCGGGCGGGGGAGAGGTACAGGTTCTTGGCGAGCTGCTGCGTGATCGTCGAGCCGCCGACCTTGACGTTGCCCTTCTCCCAGTTCTTCTCGAGCGCGCCCCGAGTCGCCGCCCAGTCGACGCCGTCGTGCTCGAAGAAGCGCGCGTCCTCGGCGGCGACGACGGCCCGCTGCAGGTCCGGAGCGATGCGCGCGAGAGGCACCGGCGTCCACTCGAGGCGCGTGCTCTCGCCGCGGCGGGCCAGCTCGGCCTTGCGCCGTTCCATGAAGGCGGTCGTCGCCGGCCAGGCCTTTGCGAGAGGGCGCACGTCGGGCAGCGTGGCCCAAGACAGAACCGCGGCCCCGAGGGCCGCGGCCAGAAAAACGAGAACGACGCGCCGGATCACGAAGGCCGGCGCGAACTACTTCTTGGCTGAGGTGATCGCCCGGCGCAGCTTCCGAACGCCTTCGTCGGCCTCGTCCTTCGAAAGGATGAGGTGCGGGCGGAAGCGCACGGCGTTGGCGCCGGAGGCGAGGCCCATCATGCCGTTCTCGAGGCAGGCGGCGAGCGTGCGGTCGCGCATTTCCTTGTCCGGGAGATCGAAGGCGATGAAGAGGCCGCGGCCCCGGACGTTCGACATGACGCCGGGGAACTCTTCGGCGAGCTCGCGCAGGCGGGACTGCAGGTGTTCCCCGACCACGCGCGCGTTCTCGATGAGGTTCTCCTCGGCGATGATCTCGAAGTACTTCGCGCTGCGAATCATGTCCACGAGATTGCCGCCCCAGGTCGAGTTGATGCGCGAGGACACCTTGAACACGTTGTCCGGAACGTCGTCGATGCGGTGATTCGCGGCGAAGCCGCAGACCTGGGTCTTCTTGCCGAAGGCGAAGAGGTCGGGCTCGACGCCGAGTTGCTGCCAGCACCACATCGAGCCGGTCAGGCCGACGCCCGTCTGGACCTCGTCGAAGATGAGCAGGAACTCGAGCTCGTCCGCGAGCGCGCGGAGACGGCGCAGGAGCTCCGGGCGGAAGTGGTTGTCGCCGCCCTCGCCCTGGATCGGCTCGATGATGAGGGCCGCGATGTCGTCGGGGCTGGCCGCGCAGGCGGCGCGGATCTCGCGCTCGACCTGATCTTCGGCCGCGGCGACCTCCCGGAGGACCGCGTCGGTCACCGGGAAGCGCAGGCGCGGGCAGGAGAGGCGCGGCCAGTCGAAGGTCGGAAAGTACTGGGTCTTGCGCGGGTCGGCCGTGTTGGTCATGGAGAGGGAGTAGCCCGAGCGGCCGTGGAAGGCGTTCTTGAAGTGGAGGATTTTCTTGCCCTTCTCCCCCTTGCCGGCCGCGAGGTTCTTGCGCACCTTCCAGTCGAACGCCGTCTTCAGCGTGTTCTCGATCGCGAGCGTGCCGCCCTCGACGAAGAACATGTGGTCGCTGTGGCTCTTCGGAACCGCCAGCTGTGAGAACGTCTCGACGAAGCGGGCGAAGTGCTCCGTATAGATGTCGCTGGTCGAGGGCTTCGTGAGCGCCGCTTCCATGAGGGCTTCCCGGAAGTCGGGATCGGCCATCTTCGGATGGTTGTATCCGACGGGGAGGGTGGCGAAGCAGGAGAAGAAATCGAGGATGGGCCGGTCGCTGCGAGCGTCGTAGAGGTAGGAGCCCTTGCTGCGCTCCATGTCCATGACGACGTGGTAGCCGTCCACGAGGATGTGGCGGGAGAGCACGTCGAGAACGTTTTTCGGCGACAGCTGTTCGCGGACGGTGACGGTGGACATGCCTCCCCCTCTCTCAGGGCGAAAATCGGGCGAAAGACCCGGACGTGAAGCCGAACGCTAGCATTTCTGGAGGGCGGAAGGGAACCCCCTCGGGACGGAGGCGAGAGGGCGGACGGCGGACCGCAGGCGGGTGAGGGACTTACGGCGAGAAGGTCCGCGGAGGGCTACGGGGTCGTCGACAGCAGGGCGGGGATTCGAGCGTCCTCGGGGCTCGCCGCCGTGCAACGGTCCTTGCCGTGCTCCTTGGCGCGGTAGAGCGCCGTGTCGGCGGCGCGCAGCAGCTCGTTCTTCTGCTGCTCGACCGAGGCCCCCGGCGTGGCGTGCGAGCGGATGGACGACAGGCCGAGCGAAGCGGTGATGACGCCCTGGAGGTTCAGCGCGGGCTCGTTGAAGCCGTAGGGCCGGAAGAGAAACGTCGCGGTGCGGATGCCCACGCGGATCGCCTCCGCGACCTCGAGGCCTTCCTTGAGGTTGTGGCCCGGGAGGATGAGGACGAATTCGTCGCCGCCGTAGCGCGTCAGCGTCGCGCGCTCGTCGGTCACGGTGCGGCGCAACAGGTAGCCGACCTCCCGCAGGACCTGGCTGCCGGCGAGGTGCCCGTGCCGGTCGTTGACGGCCTTGAGGTTGTCCAGGTCGAGGAAGATCACGCAGCAGTCGCCGCCGTCACGCGAGATGCGCGAGAGCTCCTGCGTCATGCGCAGGTGGAGGTACCGTTCGTTGTAGAGCCCCGTCAGGCCGTCGCGCTTGGCGACCTCGTAGGCGCGCCGCGCGTCGAGCAGGTTCTGAATCGAGATCGAGGCGTAGTCGGCGAAGATCTCGAGCAGGCGCCGGTCCTTCTCGCGAAACCCGCCCGGCCCGGAGCGGTTGACGAGCTCGAGGACGCCGCACACCGACGACTCGATGCGGACCGGGACGCAGAGCGCCGACTTCGTCTGGAAGCCGTCGGTCAGATCGAGCGTCGGATAGAAGAACGGATCGTCCATCACGTCGTCGGTCATGTACGCGACACCCGTCGCGTAGACGTGGCCGACGATGCCGGCGCGCGCGTTCATCCGCTTGCCGAGGCGGCCCTCGCCGTGCGCGCCGTAGGTGGCGATGAAGACGAGCTCGTTCTCGAGGCGGTCGTCGGAGTTCTTGGTCATCGGGTCGTCGAGCAGGATCGAGCCGGCCTCGGACGGGACGAACTCGTTGGCCTTCTGGAGGATCTCCCGCAGGAAGCGGTCGATCTCGATCTCGCCGGTGTAGGCGTAGTAAGCCTTGTGCCTCTCGAGAAAATTCTCGAGGCGACGATTTTCCAGAGTGTGGACCTGCAGCACGCGCTCTACGCCTCAAAAAATTCTACCATCTGATAGCCTCGCTAACCGTGGCCCCTGTCACGCGACGCCATGCCGCCACAGCATGATGGGCGGGCCGGCCATCGAAAGGCCGGCATCCCCGCCCGCCGGCGCTGGGGCCAAAACTTCCTCGCCAGCCCGGAGACGGCCGAACGCATCGTGGCGGCGGCCCGCGTGGACCCGGGCGACACCGTGCTCGAGGTCGGACCGGGCGACGGCGCGCTGACCCGGCCGCTCGCGCTCCGGGCCGCCGCGGTCGTGGCCGTCGAGATCGATCCCCTGCGGGCGGAGGCTCTGGCCGCGGAGTTTTCGG
>DATMNJ010000310.1:0-3570 GCA_035569175.1 Thermoanaerobaculia bacterium
CCGGCGCCCTTGGGCCCGTGGAGCTTGTGGGCCGAGACGGAAAGCAGGTCCACCCCCCACGCCGCCGCCTCCACCGGCAGCCGTCCGGCCGCCTGGACCGCGTCCGTGTGAAAGAGGCTTCCGCGCTCGCGGACGCCCGCCGCGATCTGCGCGACCGGGAAGACACCGCCGTACTCGTTGTTGGCGGCCATCACCGATACGAGCAGGGTCCCCGGGGTCACCGCGTCGAGCACGCGCTCCGGGTCGAGCGCGCCGGACGGGTCCGGAGCGACCACGACGACCTCGCACTGTCCGCTCGCCGTCAGGCGCGCCGCGGGCTCGCGAACGGACGGGTGCTCGACTCCGGAGATGACCAGCCGCCCCCTGCGGCTGCCGATCGCGCCGAACACGGCCAGGGCGTTGGCCTCCGTGCCTCCGGACGTCAGGAACACGTGCCCGGCCCGCCCCCCGACCAGCTCCGCAATGTCGGAACGCGCAAGCTCCACGACCTGCCGGGCGCGCTGACCTTCCCCGTGGACGGACGACGGATTCCCGAACGTGTCCGCGGCCGCCGACATCGCCGCCCAGACCTCGGGATCGAGTCGTGTGGAGGCGTTGTTGTCGAGGTAAATCATGCGTTCAGAATCCCGGACGAGACTCCAAATTATCGCTCCGGCCGGGGCGCGCCGGAAAACTATCTTCGAGGAATACCCATACCGATCGCGGGAGTTAAGATCGACAGTCCGATGACGACGCGGAACTCGGTGCGTCTCGTCCTCGCGGTCATGCTCGCTTTTTCCGGGCTTGTCGCCGCTGGCGCCCTCGCGGCCATTTCCCAGGATCCGGCTCCGACACCCACTCCCGCCGCAGCCGCTCCGGTTTCTCCGGCGCCCAGCACGCCCGCCGCCACCGCCGCGCCCCAGCCCGCCGCGGCCGCCGTTGCCCCGAGCCCGAGCGTCGCGCCGAGGCACCTGACGCAGCTGACGAAGAAGGAAGCCGCCGAGAGGTTGAAGGCGCTGCCCGAGGAAGAGCGCAAGTGGCTCGAGGACTACGTCAAGGCGATCATCCTTCCCGAGGAGCGAAACCTCTTCCTCCAGCTCACCGAGCCGCACCAGCGCGAGATCTTCAAGCAGGACTTCTGGACCCGGCGAGAGCAGCAGGGACTGCCCGAGCCCCTCGGCCCGGGGTACCGCAACCGCTACGAAGCGTTGCGCGAAGCGGCGGCCACCGTGTACGGCGGGCTCAACAGCGACACGGGCAAGATGGTGGTCCTGCGCGGCGAGCCCCTCGGGATCCAGGAGTACGGGGACTGCAACAACGTCTTCCAAACGATCGCCGTTTGGACCTACCGCAGCACGAGCGCCGGATCCGGGCTTCACAAGGACGTCCAGTTTCTCTTCTACAAGGCCGCCTTCGGCGCGGGCGCCTGGCACTTGTGGATGCCGATGACGCCGGACCGCGAGCTTCTGGCCCCCGCGTCGTGCCTGAATTCGATCGCGGACGCCTGCCGCCTGGCCGGGAGCGCGGGCGCTCCGACCGCCGATTCGTTCTGCCCGAATCACGCCTCGCCCCAGACGTGCGATCAGGCCTGCGAAATCGTTCGCATCATCCAGGGGATCCGCATGAGCGGCGATGGGTCCGTGATCGCGGCGATCTCCGAACCGCCCAAGGTCAACGTCGAGGGGCTCGAGCAGCTCGCCGAGCGCTTCCCCACGGTCGGCGACGCGAAGGCAAAGCCGTTGACCGTCGAGGGCCCGGCGGGCGACGCGGTCGTGCCGGCGTCTCCCTCCGCGAAGGTCACCGATCAGGCGGCAGCGGCGTCCGGCCCCGCGCCGGTCCACCGCAAGCTCTCCAAGAAGGAGGCGCACCAGCTCTACGAGGCGCTCCCGCTGAAGTACAAGGATTTTCTCGAGCTCGTGGATCTCATCATCACCGCGGACGAGAAGGAGATTTTCCTCGAGATCCAGGAGAACTACCAGCGCGACAAGTTCATCGACGCGTTTTGGAAGCGGCGGACGATCGATTCCATGGGCGTCCGGACCGACTACCGCGCGGTCTATACGCGGCGCGTCGAGCAGGCCGTCGAGCAGTTCCGGGACATCCACAACGACCGCGCCAAGATGTTCGTCCTGAACGGGCCGCCCGACGCCGTCATCCCCGTCGACTGCCCCGACGTCTACGTGCCGATGCAGATCTGGTACTACGAGCGGCTCGAAGCCCTGAAGGCCAAGTCCTACCTCATCTTCTACGAGCCCTACAGCATGCCACCCCACAAGCTCTGGCTGCCGCTCGATGGCTACACGAAGCTTCTCGTGACGGGATCCCGGCCCCCCGACCGGGACCGCTGCTTCGACTCCCGCACCGTAGAGCAGGCGATCCAGTACACGACCGCGTTGCTCGGCAGCGGCGCCTTCGGCATGATGGAGAGCTCCAAGCTGTTTCAGCCGCCCGCCGTCGAGACCGAGGGCGTCGACCAGATCCTCTCGATGACGACGGACCTGCACGCCGGGGCGTCCGACCTGGCGGTCGCCCGGCTCGTCCGGTTTCCCGAGATGCGCTCGAACAAGATGGGCGTGGACCTTTCCCTCCTCGTACCGAAGACGGAGCTGAAGCCGCGCGCGCTCGGCGAGGAGAGCTTCTACAACGTGGACGTCATCGGCGAGGTCGTCAAGGACGACCGGCTCATCGACAACTTCAAGTACCGCTTCGACATCCCGACCGGCGAGATCGGCGGCGAGAAGATTCCCCTGACCGTGCGCCGCTACATCTACCCCGGGTCGTACAAGCTGGTCCTCAAGATCTCCGACGGCAACCAGAACGCCGAGGGCCGCCTCACCGAGACGCTCGTCGTCCCCGAGCAGCCCGACGCGCCGCCTCCCGAGCTCGTCGCGGCCCGCGCCGAGGGCAAGGCGGCCGTCGGCAAGATGAAGGACGACGGGCTGCTGCCGTCGGCCGTCTCGATCCAGCCGATCGCCAAGGAGATCGTGACGGGACTGCAGCGCATCGAGACCCGCGTGGCCGAGGGGGTTCGGGCCGTCGACTTCTACCTGAACGGGTCGAAGGTCATGACGCGCACGCGGGCGCCGTTCGATGCCGACGTGAACCTGGGCCCGCTGCCGCGCAAGCAGACCATCCGAGTGGTCGCCTTCGGCGCCGCCGGCCGGACCGTGGGCGAAGACGAATACATCGTCAACGAGGGGCGCGAAGTCTTCAAGGTCCGGATCCTCTCTCCCGAGAAGGGCTCCAAGGCCACCGGCCCGACCAAGGTGGTCGCCGCCGTCGCGGTTCCGGAGGGCAAGACGCTCCAAAAAATGGAGTTTTACTCGAACGAGTCGCGCGTCGCGACGCTCTACCAGGCGCCCTACGAGCAGACCGTGACCATCAAGGACGCGAAATCGCTCGGCTACGTGCGCGTGATCGGAACCCTCGACGACGGCACCGTCGCGGAGGACCTGCGATACGTCAACGCGCCCCAGTTCGTGTCGGAAGTCACGGTGGACGCGGTCGAGCTCTACACGACGGTCACGGAGAAGGGACATCCGGTCAACTTTCTCCAGGCTTCGAGCTTCAAGGTCTTCGAGGATGGCGTCG
>DATMNJ010000311.1:0-3782 GCA_035569175.1 Thermoanaerobaculia bacterium
CAGGCCCAGCTGCACCTGGACCGTGCCCGGCTTCTCGCTGTCGCGCGCGATCGCGATGTCCTTGACGGCGATCCACTTCTTGCTCGTCTCGAAGGCGCGCAGGAGCTGCTTGAACCGGGCGTAGTCGCATCGGACCGTGAAGGTGATCCGCATCAGCGAGAGGGGGAGCTTCGGAAGGGTGACCGTCGCGTAGGCGATCTGCGGGGCCGCGACGCCGGTCTCCTTCAGGATCGAGTGGATCTCGTCGACGATCGGGGCGAGGCTCTCGCGCTCGGTTCCGATCCGGCGGCCGTAGAACTCCTCCATGGCCGCGGAGACCCCGCCGAGCCGGTCCTTCTGCGCCAGCACACGCGCCGCCTCCACCTCGCCCGCGTCGACGCTGCGCTTCAGGTCGTCGCGCCGCGCTTCGAGGGCCGCCCGGCGCGTCTGGGCGCCCGAGCGGTACGCGAGGAAGAAGGCGACGTTGACGCCGGCGAAGGCGACCGCCGCGACGAGCAGCCAGAGCCTGCGACCCTTGAGCGACAGGCGCGTCATCGGCGCACTCCGGGCTTTCCGGGGGCAACCGGGGTCTTCCGGGGGGCGGGCTTGCCGGGACTGGCCGGCTTCGCATGCGGCGCCGGAACGCCGGCCTTCTTGTTCTTGTCCTTGTCTTTGTCTTTGTCCCTGTCCTTCTCGGTGTCCTCGGGCATGTAGCGGCTGCCGATCTCGAAAAGGAACGGGTCCGCGGAGGAGCCGGCATCCGGCAGGGTCTCGGTGTGCACCTGCACGCTCGCGAAGGCGGGGTCGTGGGCCAGGGCGGCGATCGTCGGCACGACCGACTCTCGGCTGCGGCCGACCAGCTGCAGGTTCAGCTCGATGCCTCCCGCCTTGTCGAACTGCGGCTGCAGGTGGGCGATCCCGACGTCGGAAGGCAGCGTCCG
The DNA here is from genome assembly GCA_035569175.1 of Thermoanaerobaculia bacterium. Taxonomy (GTDB): domain Bacteria; phylum Acidobacteriota; class Thermoanaerobaculia; order UBA5066; family Gp7-AA6; genus DAHUXD01. The sequence continues at coordinate 921 of DATMNJ010000311.1, forward strand.
CTCCAACCGGGCGAGCAGCCCCGTCCACGAGAAGCGGCGCTCGGCCACGATCCGCGAGAGCTCCCGGCTCTGGTCGGCCAGGGCCGACAGGCGGTAGGAGGACAGGGCCGCCCGGGCGTCGCGGGCCTTCGCGTCGGCGTCGCGCTGCCTCGCCTCGAGAGCGGCGATCTCCGAGCGCACGTCCGCGACACCCCGCCGGTATCCCGTGAAGAGACGCACGTTGGCGACCAGCAGGACGGCCCCCAGCAGAAAGAGGAGGCCCGCGGCCGCGTAGACCGGCCGGTCGTCCTGGAAGGGACGGCGCGCGAAATTCCAGCTCGCGCTCATGACTTTCCGCGCACCGCCGCAAACCCGGCGAGCAGCTCCGGCCTCGCGCTCACGCGCTCGTCGAAGCCCGCGTCGGCGCCGAGCAGGCGCCCTGACAGGACCACGGGCGGCGTCGGAAACGCCGACAGCTTCGCGAGATCGCCATCGGGCGTCTCGTCGTGCACGTAGACGGCGCGGATCCCGGGGCCCTTCAGCCGCTCCGTATAGTACGAGAGCGACAGGCGCGCCTCCTGGTCCTGGTCCTCGCCGGCGTCGGGCGGCCGCTGGCGGTAGAAGATCGGATCGGAGCCGCGGGCGATGAAGAAGGACAACGCCCCGCCGGAGCGGTGGAGCAGCGCGTAGTCGCCGCCGGCCGCCGCGGAAAGGGCGGGCGCCAGGCCCTCGAAGAGGGCGAGGGACGCCGGCGCGAGGTACCCGATGCGCACGCCGAGCTCATCGAAGGAGTGCTCGATCGCCTCGATCGCCGCGCGGGAGGTCGTTGCCGCGAGCACGCGCTTTTCCTCGGAGAGGACCGGCATGGCCTCGTACGCGACGGCCACGTCGCCGGTCAGCGACGGCAGCAGCTTCTTGAGCTTCCAGAGCACCATCTCGATGCCCGCGGCCCGGTCGGTGGGCAGGGTCTCGAGCTCGACGGGCAGAATGCGCGCCCACGAGTCCGGATAGACGACGGAGGCCCGGGACAGCCGCCCCTCCGACAGCGCCCGCGCGGCCTTGACGGCTTCGGCGAGCGCCTCGCGGGTGACGAGCGGTGCCCCGCCGGACGGCCCGCCGAGCGAGCCCGCGGGATACCGGAAGTGCCGCGCCTCGGCGAACCCCGCTGGCGCCTCGTCGCGGACGCGGGCGTACGTGACGCCCTCGTCGAGGAGGCAGAACACGTGCGGCGGCACGACGGGAGAGAGAAAGGGGATCTTCACCCGCCCGCCCTAATCGACAAAGGTCACCTTGTTGATCTCCTTGAGCGTCGTCAGGCCCTCGAAGACCTTCGACAGGGCCGCGTCGCGCAGGAAGATCATGCCCTCGTCCTTGGCCGCCCTCTTGATCTCGGCCGCGGGACGGCGCTCGAGGATGAGGCCGCGGATGCGGTCCGAGAGGTCGAGGATCTCGGCGATCGCCATGCGGCCGTGGAACCCCGTGCCGTCGCACTCGAGGCAGCCCTTGCCCTCGTACATGATCTTGTCGCGCATCGCCTCGGGGTCCAGCCCGGCCTCGCGCAGGGCCTCCGGCGAGATCGTCACGGGCGCCTTGCAGTGCGGGCAGATCTTGCGGACGAGCCGCTGGGCGAGCACGCAGTTCAAGGCCGAGACGAAGTTGTAGAGCTCGACCTTCATGTTGAGGAAACGGCCGAGCACGTCGACGACGTTGTTGGCATGGACCGTCGTGAACACGAGGTGGCCGGTCAGTGCCGACTGCACGGCGATCTGCGCCGTTTCCTCGTCGCGGATCTCTCCCACCATGATCTTGTCGGGGTCGTGGCGCAGGATGGACCGCAGACCGCGCGCGAACGTCAGCCCCTTCTTCTCGTTGACGGGAATCTGCGTGATGCCGCGCAGTTGGTACTCGACCGGGTCCTCGATCGTGACGATCTTGTCCTCGACGGACTGGATCTCCGAGAGGCAGGCATAGAGCGTCGTCGTCTTGCCCGAGCCTGTCGGCCCGGTGACGAGCACCATCCCGTACGGTTCGCGGATGAACTTGCGCAGCTTCTTCTTCGTCTCGGCGTCGAAACCGACGACCTCGAGGTTCAGGCTCTTGAACTCGGCGTTGGCCGACTCCTTGTCCAGGATGCGGATGACCGAGTCCTCGCCGTGGACGGTCGGCATGATCGAGACGCGGAAGTCGATCGTCCGCCCGCGCACGCGAAGCTTGAAGCGGCCGTCCTGCGGGATGCGCTTCTCGGCGATGTCGAGCTCCGACATGACCTTGATACGGGAAATGATCGTGCCGTGATGGCGCTTGTCGATCGGATCCATCGCCTGATAGAGGACGCCGTCGATGCGGTACTTGATGAGGACGACGTGCTCCTGCGTCTCGATGTGGATGTCCGAGGCACGGCGCTGGATCGCGTTGAAGACGACCGAGTCGACGAGCTTGATGATGGGCGAGCTGTCCTGCGCGATCCGGTCGATCGTCAGGGTTTCCTCGCCCTCCTCGTCCTCCTGGACGAGCTGCATCCGGAAGTCCTCGGTCGCGTCGTCGAGGACCCGCTGCGAAGATTCGCTCTTCTGGAGGATGTCGGCGATCGCCGCGCGGCTGCCGACTTTGACCTTCAGGGGCAGGCCGACGAGGAGCTCGAGTTCGTCGAGACGCACGACGTCCGCCGGGTCGGCGCAGATGATCGTCATCGACTTCTCGGTCTTCGACTCGGGGACGAAGACGTAACGCAGCATCCACTCGACCGGGATCGAGCGGAAGAGGTCGGCGTCCACGCGGAAGGATCCGAGATCGACGAACGGCAACCCGAGCCGCTCGGCGAGGGCCAGCGCCTGGGCTTCCTCCTCGGCCCGCGAGGAGAACTTGACCGCTTCCGCGACCGAC
>DATMNJ010000312.1:0-4289 GCA_035569175.1 Thermoanaerobaculia bacterium
AGCGCCGGCGGTGCGTTGACGACGCGGTACACCTCGATCGACGCGAGGTCCGTCAGCGGATCCCCGTTCATCAGCCGGTCCGGGAACGCGAAGGTCAGGACCGCGTCGTCGCCCTCCTGCTCGACCGCGAGGTTCGAGACCGCGTTCGGTCCCCGCGGCCGTGGCGGCTCGGGGTCGCCCTTCTTCCCGCACCCGGAGCCGGAGATCGCGAGGACCACGAGGCCGGCGAGGATCCGGCCTGCCTGCCGCGTGGTCCCTGCCTTCCGGCTCACAGCACGTAGCGCGACAGGTCCTCGTCCTTGACGAGATCGGCGAGCGCGCTCTGCACGTCCGCGAGCTCGATGCGGATCGCCTTGCCCGCGTTCTCCGGGCCCGCGAACGAGATGTCCTCGAGCAGGCGCTCGAGGATCGTGTGCAAGCGGCGGGCGCCGATGTTCTCGAGGGCGCGGTTGACGCGCTCGGCGTCGCGCGCGATCTCGCCGACCGCGTCCTCGGAAAACGAGAGGTCGACGCCCTCGGAGGTCATGAGCGCCCGGTACTGTTTCAGCAGGGCGTTTTCCGGCTCCGTCAGGATGCGCACGAAGTCCGCTTCGGAGAGCGAGTCGAGCTCGACGCGGATCGGGAAGCGGCCCTGCAGCTCCGGGATCAGGTCCGACGGCTTCGAGACGTGGAACGCGCCCGCCGCGATGAAGAGCACGTGGTCCGTCTTGACGAAGCCGTACTTCGTGTTGACCGACGTGCCCTCGACGATCGGGAGGAGGTCACGCTGGACCCCCTCGCGCGACACGTCCGGACCCCGGCCGCCCGACTCGCGCCCGGCGACCTTGTCGATCTCGTCGAGAAACACGATGCCGGAGGACTGGGCGCGCTCGACCGCCTGGCGGGCGACCTGCCCCGGATCGATCAGGCGCCCCTCTTCCTCGGCCTGCAGGATCTGCCGCGCCTCGCCAACCGTCGTCTTGCGGCGTTTCTTCTTGCCGCCGAAGAGGCCCGGGAGCATCTCCTTGACGTTGATGTCCATCTCCTCGACGCCCTGGTTGGTCACGATCTCGAAGGACGGGAACGTCTTGTCGGCGACCTCGACCTCGACAAGGCGGTCCTCGAGCTTGCCCTCGCGCAGGTGCTGGCGCAACTTGTTGCGCGTCTCCTCGCCCTCCGTATCGGGGAGGGCCGGGAGCAGCAGATCGAGCAGCCGCTGCTCGGTGCGGCCGGCGGCACGGTCGCGGATCTCGAGCGTCTTTTCCTCGCGCACCATCTGGACGGCGACCTCGGTCAGGTCGCGCACGATGGACTCGACGTCGCGTCCGACGTAGCCGACCTCGGTGAACTTCGAGGCCTCGACCTTGAGAAACGGCGCGTCCGCCAGGCGCGCGAGCCGCCGCGCGATCTCGGTCTTGCCGACGCCGGTCGGCCCGATCATGAGGATGTTCTTCGGCAGGATCTCGCGCGCCATCTCGGGCGAGAGCCTCTGGCGGCGCCACCGGTTGCGCAGGGCGATCGCCACGGCCTTCTTCGCGCGCTTCTGGCCGATGACGTACTTGTCGAGCTCGACGACGATCTCGCGGGGCGTTCGGGCCGCCGTCGGCGGAGCCTCGGTTTGCGTGTCTCCGGGCATCATGAAAACCACGTCAGACCTCTTCGAGCGTGATGTGGTCGTTCGTGTAGATGTCGATCTGGGCCGCGATCAGGAGCGACTCGCGGGCGATCTGGGCGGCGGTCATGTCGGGGCGGTGCTTCAGGAGCGCGCGCGCCGCAGCGAGCGCGAAGGATCCGCCCGATCCGATGGCGAGGATCCCCTCTTCCGGGGAGATCAGGTCGCCGGTGCCGGAGATGAGCAGCGACGTGGTCTTGTCCGCGACGATGAGCAGGGCCTCGAGCTGGCGCAGCATCTTGTCCGTCCGCCAGTCCTTGGCGAGCTCGATCGCCGAGCGCTCGAGGTTGCCGCGGTGCTCCTCGAGCTTCATCTCGAACCGCGAGAAGAGGGCAAACGCATCCGCCGAGGAGCCGGCGAAGCCCGCGATGACGTCTCCGCCCTTCAGGCGCCGGATCTTCGCGGCGGTCTGCTTCATGACCGTGGTGCCGAGCGTGATCTGGCCGTCCGAAACCATGGCGACCCTGCCGCCGTGGCGGACGCAGAGGACGGTCGTGGAATGCCACTTTTCCATCACGGGGAGGATACCGCAGCGCTCCCGAGGGCCTTCAGGCCGGCCTCGACGATCGCGTCCTCACCGCCCTCGCTGGCCGCCGGGCGATCCGCCACGGCGACATCCGGCGCGACTCCGGTTCCCTCGTAGCTCCTGCCGTCGAGGCCCTCGATCGCGCGCGCGGTGTACCAGAGGGTCGAGCCGTCCGGGAGCCGATCCGCGGCGGCGCCCCCGCTGGCCATGCCGGCCGTCGTCTCGCCGACGATGGGCCCGATCCTGTGTGCTCGGAATTTCAGGGCGAGCGCTTCGCCCGCCGAAGCCGTGCCCGAATTGACGAGGAGCGCGACCGGCAGGCGCTTGTAGGAAGGCGGCGCGAGGCGGCGGCCCTCGCGCGTGATCGTGTAGTAGTCGGCCGTGCTCCACTGTCCCTGGAGAAACGTCGAGAGGATGTTCGGGTCGTAGCCCCCGCTGTTGCCCCGGGCATCGAGGAGAAAGCCCTCGATCTCGCCCCAGCCGTCGAGGCCGCCGCGCGCGCGCGCCATCAGGCTTCGATCGAGCAGCAGGTCCACGACCGCGAGCGCCGTCTCCGCGCTCATCCCCCAGAGACGCGCGTAGCCATAGGCCTTTCCGTCCTTGCGCAGCACGCGGGCGCTCTTCCAGACCAGGGCGTCGCCCGGTTCCTCCGGCAGCCGCACGAGCCGGTCGGTGCGCGGCGGTGCGTCGCCCCGCTGCCAGACGACGTCCGAAGTCGTGCCGGGCGCCCCCTCCGAGACGAAGAAGAGGTCGCGGAAATTGACGCGGTCGCGGCCGTACTTGCGGCCGTCGATCTCGAGAACCCGGTCGCCGATCTTCATGCCGGCCCGCTCGGCGGAGCTGCCGGGCAGGAGGCCCTTGACGGCATAGCCGTCGGCGTCGGACCCGATGCGCAAACCCGTCGTTCCCCAGCCCCGTTCGGGCAGGCGGCCGGCCGGCACGCGGAAGGTGTGCGAGTCCGAGAGGGTGGCGAGCAGGCCGTCGTACGCGGCGTTCTGCTCGGCGGGCGTCGTGGCCTTCGCGAGCTCGGCCGACGCGCGCGCCACCGCCCCGGTCCAGTCCACGCCCTTGAGCTTCGCGTCGTAGAAGCCCTCGCGAATGATCTTGTCCACCTCCGCCAGCACTACCGGCGCGGCGGCCGCCTTCGGGGTCGGAGCCTGCCCCATCGCCGCGGTGCACGCCGCGACCCCGATCGAAACCAGGACCCCGAGGCCCGAACGCGCCTTACGCCTTCGGATGCGCATTTCGGTACACCTCGCGCAACCTGGCGGCGTCGAGGTGCGTGTACTTCTGCGTCGTCGAGAGCGACGCGTGGCCGAGCAATTCCTGGATCGCGCGCAGGTCGGCCCCCGCCTGGAGGAGGTGCGTCGCGAAGGTGTGCCGCAGGGCGTGCGGCGAGATGTCCTCGGGAAGCCCCGCCGCGCGCAGGCGCCGCTTGAGCAGCCGCGCCATCGAGCGTGGGGTCAGGCGGCCGCCCCGGGCGTTGACGAAGAGCGGCTCGCCCGATTCCCCCTCGGCCTCGGCGGCTTGGTGGCGCAGCGCCGCGCGCGACGGGAGGTAGGTTCTGAGCGCGTCCCCGGCGGCCTCCCCAAAGGGCACGATCCGCTCGCGGCTGCCCTTGCCCGTGACGCGGGCCAGGCGCGCCGAGAAGTCCACGTCCTCCAGGTCGAGGCCGGCCGCCTCCGACACGCGCAGGCCCGTGGCGTAGAGCAGCTCGAAGAGCGCGCGCTCGCGCTCGGGCACGAGCCCGACCTCGTCGTCGGCATCGAGTAGCCGTTCCGTGTCGGGCAACGTCATGGCGCGCGGGAGCGTCTTCGGCACGCGCGGCGCCGGAAGGCCCTTGGCCGGGCTCTTCTCGAGATGGCCCTCGCGGCACGCCCAGCGAAAGAACGAGCGCAGCGTCGAGAGGTGCCGCGCGAGCGATCGGTTGGCGAGCTTGCCGCGATGAAGGTGAGCGAGGTAGGACCGGACCGACAGCGTGTCGAGCTTCGACAGCGGCGTCTTGCCCGCGGTCTCGTGCGCGAATTCGGTCTCCCAGAATTCGACGAACCGGTCGAGGTCGGTGCGGTAGGCGAGGACGGTGCGCGGAGAGAAACGCCGCTCGTCGGCCAC
>DATMNJ010000313.1:0-2419 GCA_035569175.1 Thermoanaerobaculia bacterium
CTCCGTCGTCGTCACCGATCACGCCGTCTCCGAGGTGCCGCAATCCGTCCTGACCGGCGACACGCTGTTCATCGGCGACGTCGGCCGGCCCGACCTTCTTGGCGGACGGATGAGCGCGGCGGAGCTGGCGGGCAGGCTGTACGACTCGCTCCACGCGAAGCTGTTGATGCTGCCGGACTCGACGGCCGTCTATCCGGCTCACGGCGCGGGCTCCCTGTGCGGGCGCAACATCTCGAGCGAGACGAGCTCGACGATCGGGCAGCAGCGCCGCTTCAACTACGCGCTGCAGCCGATGTCGCGTGAGGCCTTCGTCGCGCTCACGACGGCGGACCTCCCGGAAGCGCCGGCCTACTTCGCGCGCGACGTGCAGATGAACCGCGAGGGCCCGGGCGCGCTGGCCGAGTTGCCTGCGCCGCCGGGGCTCGCGCCGGAAGACGTCGCCGCGCTGCAGGGGGCAGGTGCCATCGTCCTCGACACGCGGCCGGCGGCCGAGTACGGGGCCGGCCACGTGCCGGGCTCGGTCCACATGGGTCAGTCCGGCCAGCTCGCCTCGTGGGCGGGAGCGTTGCTTTCGCCCCGGACGCCGATCGTGCTCGTCGCCGAGGACGAGGATCGAATCGCCGAGGCGCGCACGCGCCTGGCGCGGGTCGGGCTGGAGAACGTCGCGGGCCATCTCTCGGGCGGCATCCGCGCGTGGGACGAGGCGGGCAAGCCGCTGGCGCGGACCGATCAGATCGCGGTGGACGAGCTCCATGCGCGGCTGTCCGAGGGCGCGGACCTCGCGCTCGTGGACGTACGTCGGCCGGGCGAGTGGACGGCCGGACACATCGCCGCGGCCGTCCACCTTCCCTTGCACGAGCTCGAGCGGCACGCCGCAGGGCTCGACCGGGAGCGGCCCGTGGCCTTCGTATGCCAAAGCGGCTACCGGTCGTCGATCGCGACGAGCCTGCTCGAGCGGATGGGCTTCCGGAAGGTCGTCAACGTCGTGGGCGGCATGGCCGCCTGGACTGCGGCCAATTACGAGGTCGCGTCGGCGTCGGGCTAAGATCCGCGGGGCACAGGAGGCAGGAGGACAGATGCGCAAGTCGGGATGGACGATTCTGCTTTTCGCCGCGGCGACCGCTTCGAGTCTTTTCGCCCAGGATGCGAAGAAGCCGGGAAGCGTCTGGGAAAACCGAACGTCGGCGTGGGAACAACTCGGCCCGGGCCAGAAGGACGAAGTCTTCAAGTTCGCCGAGGGCTACAAGAGCTACCTCAAGGTCTCGCGCAGCGCCCAGTCCTCCACGGCGGAAGTGGAGCGGCTGGCCAGGGCGGCGGGCTTCTCGGACTTCACCGACGCGTCGCAGGTCAAGCCGGGCGCACGCCTGATCGTCGATACGCACGACCGCGCCGTCGTCCTCGTCGTCGTAGGCTCGGACCCGATCGTCTCCGGCTCGCGCCTGATCGGCACGCACCACGACAGCCCGCACATCGACCTGAAGGCGCGGCCCATCTACACGTCCAACGGCTTCACGCTCTTCAAGACGATCTACTACGGCGGCATCAAGAAGTACCAGTGGGCGAACCGGCCGCTGGCGCTGATCGGGCGCGTCGACACGGTGGACGGCAAGCGCGTGGACGTGGCGATCGGCCTGAAGGAGGGCGATCCCGTCTTCGCGATTCCCGACAACGCGCCGCACTCGGACAATTCGGACATCCGGAACCGAAAATCCGAAGACGTCTTCTCGGGCGAGGAGCTCGATCCGGTCGCGGGGTCGATCTCGGTCAAGGGATCGTCGGTGACCGCGGAGGTCCTCGCGGCGCTGACGTCGTCCTATGGGATCCGGGAGGAGGACCTGGTCTCGGCCGAGCTCCAGCTGGTCCCGACGGCCAACCCGGCGGACGTGGGGATCGATCGCGGTCTCGTCGGCTCGTTCGGACAGGACGATCGCCTCTCTTCGTACTGCGCCGCACGGGCGGTGCTGGATCTCAAGGGCACGCCGAAGCACACGGCGATGGCGTACCTGTCGAACTTCGAGGAGGTTGGCTCGGTCAACAACACGGGCGCTCGGTCCCAGTTCCTGAGCTCGACCTATGCGCGCCTCGTCGGGGCCGAGCGCGGCAAGTCGTACACGGACCTCGACCTGCGCCAGGCCCTGCGCAACGCCGAAGTCGTGTCGGCCGACTGCAACGACGGCATCAACCCGGTCTTTCCGCAGACGAGCGAGCCGTCGGGCGCGGCGCGTCTCGGCTACGGCGCGGTCATCAAGAAGTACGGCGCCGGTTTCGACGCCAATTCGGAGTACATCGCGAAGATTCGCGGCCTCCTCGAGAAGAACGGGATCGCCTGGCAGACGCAGACGCCGAGGGTGGACGGTTACTCGGGCGGGACGATCGGCGGATTCCTATCGGCCCAGGAGATGGAAGTCATCGACATGGG